>NZ_JBEOXE010000005.1:0-214517 GCF_040296485.1 Streptomyces sp. NPDC002138
TTTACCCCCGTGCCCTCCTCCGAGGTGGGGGGGGGCCGCGCGCGCCCGGGGGCCCGCGCCCCCGCGCCGGGAAGGCTCCGGTGGCCACCGCCTCGCCCGTGCCGAAGGCGGGCAGCAGCCGGGCGCGCTGCTCCGCGCTGCCGTGGGCGGCGACGGCGAGCAGCCCGTACACGCAGGTGGCGGCGAAGGGGACCTGGGCGGTGGTACGCCCCTGCTCCTCCAGCAGCAGCACCAGGCCGAGCAGCCCGATGTCCTCGGCCGCCGCGATGAGCCCGGAGTCCGTGAGGGCCTTCCACAGTTCCGCGTCGGTGCCGGTGCCCGCGGCCGCGAGGCGTTCGTGGGTGGCCAGGTCGCGGAAGATCTCCGCGGCGAGGCCTGCGGCGGCGGCCTGGTCCTCGGTGGGCCGGAAGTCCATCAGCCCTCACTCCTCCGGAAGACGGGCAGTTCCAGTTCCTCGTCCACGCGCAGGAACTCCAGCTGGACGGGCATGCCGATGCGCACCTTGTCGTAGGGGACGCCGGTGATGTTGCTGACCATCCGGACGCCTTCGGCGAGTTCGACGACCGCGACCGCGTACGGCGGATCGAAGGCGGGGAAGGGCGGGTGGTGCATGACCACGTAGCTGAACACCGTCCCGGCGCCGGAGGCTTCGACCGTGTCCCACTCCAGGGAGGAGCAGTCGTTGCAGCCCGGGAGCCAGGGGAACCGCAGGGCCGCGCAGGAGGCGCAGCGCTGGATGAGCAGCCGGTGGTCCTGGACTCCGTCCCAGAAGCCCTGGTTGTCGCGGTTGACGACGGGGCGGGGGCGCAGGGCCTTGGCCTTGGCTGTGGCTTCGGCTGCGGCTGCGGCTGTGGCTGTGGCTGTGGCCTTGGTCGTCGCCGAGGCGCGGGGGGCCGGGGCGTACTTCAGGATCCGGAAGCGGTGGGTCCCGGCGAGTTCGCCATCGGCGTGGACGTCCATCCGGGTGGTCACGAAGTGCCCGGTGCCCAGCTTGGTGGTCTTGCGGGGGGAGACGGACTCGATCACCGCGTCGAAGGTGATCCTGTTCCCGGGACGCAGGGGCCGGAGGTACTCCTGCTCGCAGTCAGTGGCGACCACGGAGGTGTATCCGGCGCCGTCGAGCAGGACGAACAGCTCGTCGTAGGCGGAGGAGCGGTCGGTGTGGCCGGAGAGCCCGCCCATGGTCCAGGCCTGGAGCATCGTGGGCGGAGCGATCGCGTCGGGCCCGGTGTACGCGGGGTCGGTGTCGCCCATCGCCTCGCACCAGTGGCGGATCATCGGCTCGTTGACCGCGTCCTTGCCCCGGCCCGAGGTGGCCGCGGCCCGCCCCTCGAAGGCCTTGAGCACGGCGTACAGCTCGTCCTCACCGTCTCCCCGGGCCGGGTCCCGGTCCGGTCCCGGGCTCCGTGTGGTCGCTGTCACCGCTTCCTCCCCTTCATGCCGAGCCGCATCATGGCGACGATCTCGCGCTGGACCTCGCTGACCCCGCCGCCGAAGGTGTTGATCTGGGCGGCTCGGTTCATCCGCTCCAGCTCGCCGCCCGCGAAGGCCGTCGGCCCGCGGACGAGGGCCTCCTCGCCCACCACTTCCTGACACATGCGGTACACCTCGACGGCGGACTCGGTGCCGAGGAACTTCACACCGCTCGCGTCGCCGGGGGCCAGGCTGCCCGCGCCCACGTCCTGGACGAGGCGCCAGTTCAGGAGGCGTACGGCGGCCAGGCGCGCGTGCGCCTCGGCGAGCCGGGACCGCACCCAGGGGCGGTCGGCCGGGCGCTCACCGGTGGCGGGGTCGGGGGTGCGGGCGTGGGCGAGGGCGGCGTCGTAGAAGTCCTCGGCCTGCATGCCGATGGCGGCGAGGGCGACGCGCTCGTGGTTGAGCTGGTTGGTGATGAGGCCCCAGCCCCCGTGCTCGGGGCCGACGAGGTTCCCGGCGGGGACGCGGATGCCGTCGTAGTAGGTCGAGGTGGTCGTCAGACCGCCGACGGTGTCGATGGGCGTCCACGAGAAGCCCGGGGCGTCGGTGGGGACGAGGATGATGGAGATGCCCTTGTGCTTGGGCGCTTCGGGGTCGGTGCGGCAGGCGAGCCAGATCCAGTCGGCGTTCTGGGCGTTCGAGGTGAAGATCTTCTGCCCGTCGATCACCCACTCGCCGACGCTGTCGTCCCGTACGGCCCTGGTGCGCAGGGAGGCGAGGTCGGTCCCGGCCTCGGGCTCGGAGTAGCCGATCGCGAAGACGATCTCCCCCTTGAGGATCCGGGGGAGGAAGAAGTCCCTCTGCTCCTGGGTGCCGTAGCGCATCAGGGTCGGGCCGACGGTGTTGAGCGTGACCATGGATACGGGCGCCCCGGCCCGGTAGGCCTCGTCGAAGAACACGAACTGCTCGTCGGGGCCGCGCCCCTGGCCGCCGTACTCGACGGGCCAGCCGAGGCCGAGCAGGCCGTCGGCGCCGATGCGGCGCAGCAGCGCGCGCTGACCGGCCGGGTCCTCGGGCACGCCGCCCGGCATCACGCCCTGGAAGTAGTCGCGCAGTTCGGCACGGAGCCGCACCTGGTTTTCGGTCGGGGCGAGGTGCACGTCGCAGGCCTCCCGGCATCACATGGCATCACGCGTCATCACGCGTCATCACGCGTCATCAGTGAACCTGACTGTCCGTCAGATTTACTGTCGATGTCAAGGTCGGGAACGCACAGCGGGAACGCACACCAGGAACACGCTCCGGGAACACGCGGGGGCGCCCGCGCTACCGGACCCCAGCCGGTCCGGTCGCGCGGGCGCCCTCAGCAGTCAGGACTCACTCGGGGCGTCTACCGCCAGGGGAAGAAGTTGACCGCGACGGTGCTGTTCGCCTGATGGATCGCGGTGAAGGCGGAGCCGTTGACCTGCGCGGAGTTGTTCTGGTTCGACGCGCCGGCACCGGTGGCCACCTGCTGCGTGGTGGCGGAATTGCCGTTGTTGTTCCCGCCGACGCCGCTGCCGATGATGCTGGCGACGCTCGCATTCGATCCGTCGTTCGCGAAGCCGCCGTTGTCGGCCTGCGCCACCCCGCCGAAGAGGGCGAGGGCGAAGGGGAGCGCGGCGACGGTGGCGATGACGCGGGCGGTACGGATGCTTGCCATGTCTCTATCCTCCAGAGAAACCAGAAATGGGGCTGTTCTCAAGGCAGTTGGCCGACCGCCTCGATCGTTCGTGCTGACGACGTCGCTGGACCAGAGTTGCCCACCGAATCCCCGGCGAACCACCCCGGAGCCGACGATTCCCCCGCAAGCATGAGCAACATCGGATAAACCCCATTCGCGCCCCCAGCGCCCCGCATCGCGGCCCGCGCAACGGGCGAAACTCCCGGCACGTAAGAGGCGAACCGTTCCGCCAATCCCACTGGCCCCGGGCATGCCAAAGAGGGCCGCTCCGTCCGGGAACCCCATCGTCTCCCGGGTCTGCGGCCCTGCACACGTACTTGCGCGCCCCCTGCACGCCCCCGGCGCTCGCCGGGGCGGCCGCGCGGTACGCCCCCATGGGCGCTCTCGCCGACCTGATGTCCACCTGAACCTGTGAAGCCCTGAACCCTTGAACCCACGAACCGTTGAACCTACGAACCTCTGCCCGACCGTGCGCGACAACGAGCGCACCACCCAGCCGGGCCCACTACCTGCGACCCACTACCTGCGACCCACTGCCAACTGCCAAGCACTCACGGACTACTGCCTGCTGCCTGCTGCCTGCTGCCTGCTGCCTGCTGCACTCGCGCTACCGGCTCACGTCAGGCGGCGAGTTCCAGCTCGTCCAGGGCTCGGCCGGACGGGGCGTGTGAGGCGGCGGTCGTGGAGCGGCGGCGTACGGAGGGGGTCGAACCGTGGGCCTCGGCGCGGATCCGCTGGGCGATGGTCGGCGGCAGCGATCCGCCGCGCATCATCGCCCTCCAGCTCCGCCGGGCCTGCGCGGCCATCGTCCTGGCCACGGAGCCGGCCGGGACGGCGGGAGCGGAGACGGAAGCGGCGGCCGGGGCAGCCGCGCTGCCGCCGAGGCCGAGGGCCGCGAAGAGCGCCACGAGTGCGGCGAGGACGGTGGTCCAAAGCGAGGTGAAGGTGCTGCTGCTGGCCATGACGAACCCCTCATTCCAGGATGTTCCGACGGGCGGATCTGAATACATTCGTCATCATGTGACCGCAACCGCACCGAGCCCCACACGCGCGCCGATCTTCCGACAAACACCACTCGGTCGGCCCATCCCCGCTTGCGGAACGTCCCCGGACACAGAACGGCCCCTGACCGGAACTGCTGGTCAGAGGCCGTTCACCTGCGGTGGGTGTGGGATTTGAACCCACGGTGACATCGCTGCCACGACGGTTTTCAAGAGCGCTCCGCACGCAGGGCGAACGCCTATCTGACCTGCACGTTCCCGCGCTCAGGCTCGCAATCTGGCGGTTCTGGCCCACGTATGGCCCACCGGGCACCCGAGACGACGGGCACTAGGCACTTCCGCGCTGGACCGGAACGGCGATGTACAGCTGCTGGAGACCGTGCAGAGCGGCATGGAAGGCAGCCGCGATCTCGCGGGCTCTCTCTTCAGTCTCGATCGGGCTGATGGAGATGAAATCAGGCGCGATGTCGGCCTGCGTCACAGTGTCAGCGAGTACCAATGCTTCGACCGCGGGCCGGAGGACTGTCATTGCTTCGTCCGGAATCCGGGGCCCGCTACAAGTCATGACATCAAGCTTCACCTTCCAGCGCCGCCCCTGACGAGCGACGCATACAAAGATCGCGTTCTTGGTCTTGGCGCTTCGATAGGCCGTGTGGTGAGCTTCCAGATCGGTGCAGTCGGGGATGAGTGCAGCTGGGAGAGGCGTTCCGAGCATCGGCATGCCCCCCATCGTCGCAGGCACTCACCTCAGAAATCAGGCAAACAAGAGGTGGGCCACCGCCCTGATCATTCGGCATGTCATCCGTCGCCGTCAGGCCGCGACAGACGGCCTCAGCGCACCGCCGGAACCGTGCCCACGGCCAGCAGGTGTGAGCTGGCTGCGAGGAGTTCCGGGTAGGGCTCTGCCATCCGGGCAGCAGCCAGGACCGACTCGAATAGGGCCTCGGTAGGAGCCTCGCCCGACTGCTGCTCCACCGCCTTCAGTGCCGACCAGGCGGGGCCTTCTACTCCGAGGACGACGACGTCCTCCAGCCCTGCCGCAGTCAGCTCTGCGGCCAGTTCTTCAGCTCGGTGGAAGTAGGCGAGCGTGAACCCCCGCTTCCCGTCGTACACGGCTGTCCGAAGGATGGACGAAACGGACGCATGCAGCCTCTCCGTGTGCAGGTGGGCGTATGTGACGTGCTCGAACAGCGAGGCATACCGGTTGATGGCCGCGGCGGCGACCACCCCTCCTGGCCGCGCAACCCGTACGGCCTCAGCGAGCGCCGCCTGCCGGTCTGCTGGGTCTGGAAGGTGGTACAGCGGGCCAAGAAGCTGAACCACGTCGTAGGAGCCCGACGCCGCCGCAAGGTTCCGTGCGTCTCCGACTTCCGCTTGGCAGATCCTCGCGGCCTGCTCCACGTGCCGCAGAACTGGGTCGACCAGGTCGACGTCGAACCCGTCCTCGACCAGCCACTCGGCATGTACCCCCGTGCCGCCCCCCACGTCGAGGACGCGGGCCGGAGCGTCCGGCAGATACCGACGGAGGATCTCCTGGGTGCGCAGCAGCTCAAGGCGCCCGTCTGCCGACGTTCTGAGACGCGCGCCCTCATCAATCGCGCTCTCGTAGAAAGTGCGGACCTCAGGTGCTAGCTCGTACGTTGCCATAGCCGCAGTATCTTGTACCGGTGGACCAGTCCACCATGGCCTAAGGGGAATCATGGCTGTACTCAAATATGAGGAGATCGCCGAGTCTCTGCGGGCACGTATCGCAAACGGGGAGTTTCCGCCCGGCACGGCGATTCCATCCGGCCGCGACTTGGCCGAACAGTGGTCGGTCTCGCGTGCCACCGCCATCAAAGCCGTGGACGTCTTGCGCGCAGATGGCATCGTGGAGGCCCGCCAAGGGACCGGCTTCATCGTGGTCGAAATGGCCGTGGGCCGCCCGGCCGGCGCGCGGCACGCTGGCGCAGCCCGCGTCTCGGGCGGCATGCCATTCCAGCGGATCGGCAACCCGGAGTGGGCCGTCCCCCCGGGCCACATCGCTGGGGCGCTCGGGATGGAAGAGGGCGATGAGGCTCTCCTCCGAGCCCGGCTCATGCACCACCCGGACGGCACGCCACACAGCTACGTCACTGCTTGGTTTCCGCCGTCGATCGCGCGGAACGCACCCCGACTTGCCCAGACGGCTCCCATCACTGAGGGCACGACGCGGTACATCCGACGGCAGACCGGTCGGTTCCCCGTCGAGGGCTCGGACACGACGACCGTCCGCCTTGCGTCGCCGCTCGAGGCGGAGCATTTGCGGTTGGACCGGCCCACCGCCGTCGCGGTGGTACTCCACGTGGCCTTTGACCACGAGGGTGGCGCTCTGGTCTGCGAGGAGGGCGTGACGCCTGAGGGGGTATACGAACGCACCGAGAGCTACCCGATGTAGCTCACCGCTCCCCCGTCAGAGCTGGACCGGTCCACCGGTTCAGCTTTTTTTATTGCCCAAAACCGCGCCTTGACCAGGCATTTTTGACGGCCAATCAGCATGCGTCGGAGCGAAGGCAGTTGACTGGACCGGTCCACCGGCCCACTCTTGGTGCATGGCAACGACTCGCCGGAAGGCGAGCCGAAGTCACTTCGAGGGGCCTTCTTTGGGCTGCTCGGAGCACCCGCATCACTTTTTGGCGTCCGGCGTGTCCCGCTTTGGCGGGAGGTCTTGCGGCCTACCGCGCCCGTCGGAGAGCCGTCGTTGTTTGAGAACTCCACAGAGTGATCCACCGCAGCACTACGGCCGTGATCGCACCGGCCGAGGCGAGTGGAGACCAGCCGATCGAGAACGGGCCCGCGTCACAACGGGCCTTACACCCCCACAGGGGCGGGCACGCCATCGGCTAAAAAGAACCACCCGGCCAACATTGGGCCGCGACGACCTCCAGAGACAGGGATTGCCTCTGGATCGAGCGGTGCCGGGTGAAGCCCAATCCCACAACGCGACCCTTCCGCCGCTGGAGATCAGCGGCCGGTTGCCTCCTCCGCCCGTCCGGCGCCTTCGCGCTGCACGGGCGGGGTCGAGGGGAGCCGGAGTTCTTCCGCTTCACCCCCAACGCAGTGCAGCCCCGGGTGGCTAGACCCGGGGCTGCTGAGTCCCGTTCCTCTCTCGAAGGAGCAAGACCCATGAAGTCCATCGCTGCACTTCAGAGCATCGTTACCCCGTGGTCGGACGGCTTGGAGCCGTCGGACGCGGAGCTGGACGCGATCGAGGTCGAGCTGCCGCTGATCCTGGCGGAGCGCGACCTCCTCGACGCGCAGATCATCACCCTGGACCGGATCCCGACCGTGGTTGATGAGCGGCGGATCCGCCGGGCCCGCAACCGGGTCCTGGCGGCCCGCCGGGACCTGGCCAACCGCACTGCCGACGCGATGCTGTCGGGGGACGCGGCATGAACAAGCAGATCTTCCGTGCGCAGCTGTCGCTGCGCTGCTGCGGCACTACCGCACCGTTGCGGACGACCGGGCCGTGCTGGCAGCTGTACGTGGCGCAGACCGGTCTGGTCTGCGAGTGGCCCACCTTCACCTGGGCCACCTCGACCGAGGTGCCGACCGTCGAAGCGCGGCAGGCGGCGCTGGCGTACCTCGGGTTCACGCTCGCCGAGGACGCCGCGTGGGACTGGATGGAGAGCACCGGTCCCGACTACCACCCGCACCCGGCCCGGGTCCTTCTGCTGGGCGCGGTCAAGGTCCGGCCGCTGGAAGGCGGTGCGGAATGAACGATGTTCACGTCCGTTCAGCAGAGCGCGCATTGTCCGCCGGGATGTGGCTGATCGTGAGCGGAGCGATGCTCTACTCCGTCCTCACCGTCACGCCGCTGATGGCCGCGCACACCGCTCCGGAGTGGCGGTGGACGGCGCCGATTCTGCCGCTCGTTGTCGACGCGGCGGTGGTCATCGTGGTCCGCCTCGATTCCGTGCTCGCCCGTCTGGGCGGGCAGGGCGGTCCGTGGCCGGTGGCGTTGCGTTGGATGACCGGGGCCATGACGCTCGCCCTCAACGTGGGCGCGTCCGCGCTGGTCGGGGACCTGGTCGGGGTCGCCGTGCACTCCGTTGCTCCCCTCCTCCTGATCGTGACGGCAGAGGCGGGGCTCGCCTACCGGCGGGCCCTGACCGCGGCTGTACGCGGGCTGGAGGAGCAGGAACGGGCTGACCGGGACGCTCGGCAGCAGGCTGCCGAGCGGCGGGAGGAAGTCCGGCAGCAACGGGTCCGTGAACGCCGTGACCACGAAGCCCAGCTTGCCCGTGAACAGCGTGAACACGAGACCCGGCTCCTGCGCGAGGAGGCCGAGCGGCAGGAGCGTGTTCGCCGTGAGGAACGAGAGCGGGTTGATGCTGCGGGGCGGGCGGAGCGGGAGGCTCGTGAACGCCGTGAACACGAGCGTGAACAGCAGCAGCTGGAGCGTGAACGCCTTGAGCGGCAGGCCGCGCAAAAGCGGGAGCTGGAGGCCCGTGAGCGGGGCGAGCGTGAACGCCGTGAACGCGAGCGTGAACAGGAACGCATCGAGCGTGAACGCGCTGAACTCCTGGCCGCGGGGCCGCCGCCCGAGAAGCTCTCCGAGGACCGCGCCCGTGCCGTCGTGCAAGCAGCGTTCGCGGCCGGGCTCGCTGTCCGCGTCGCCGCTGAGCTGTCCGGTTGGTCCGTGGGTTGGGCCTCTGCCCGCTACCAGGAACACCGTGACAGCGCTCCGGCCCTGGAAGGAGCCGCTTCGTGAAGCTCTCCCCGTACGCCAGCCCGGCCGAGCCGCAGGGTCTCCTGATCCGCTTCCACAACCAGATGGGCGCGGCCGTGGACATCACTGGCACACGTAGCCGCTCCTCCTGGTACTGCCACGGCTGCGCCTACCGCTCCACCATGATCGAAGGCGTCACGATCACCCGACAGGCCGCCAACGACCACGCCACCCACTGCCGAGCCTCCCACCAGTACCTCGGCTGATGGCCACCCTCCCCATCTACCCCTGGCGCCTGGCCCCCGATGGCCTGGCCACCCGCCGCCAGCTCCGCGCCGCCGGGCTCCGCCCCGGCGGTCAGGAGGTGATCGCTCAGGTGAAGCGGGGCCGCCTTCGGCGCCGCCCGCTCGTCGCCTACCTCTACCGGATCGACCTCGCACTGCCGGTGCGGCCGATGACCGCGGCCAAGGCCGCGGCCCTGGCGAAGGCGAACTCCGCCCGCCGAACCTGCCCCGCCTGCCGCCACGATGCCGGGTACGTGATCCCGGCCCAGCTCGGCATGTGCGTCCCGTGCGCCTACCCCGATGACCAGCGCGCCGCCTGAACCTCCCCGTCCGAAGGAGTTCGCCGTGTCCCGCCGCATTCGTACGACGGCCGCGCAGTCGGCCGCGCCCCAAACGGTTCACATCCCGCGTCAGCGCGGGAAGCAGGTCCCGCAGGTGATCGTGGTCGTCTCCGAGGAGCCGACCCTGACCGCCCGGGCCGCCGCCGCGTCTGGCCGTTGGGTGTGGAAGCACCGCCGGAGCTGGGCCCCTACCGGTATCGCCGTCATCGTGCTGATGGCGTGCGGGGTGGTGCACCTGATCGAGCCCCGCACCGCCTGGTTCCTGGCCCCGCTCGCCCTGGCCCCGGTCGCGGTGTGGGTGTCCATCACCCGCCGCCGTCCGGCCACCTCACGCACCACGACGACGTGGCGGGCCCTGGCCGCCGCCGCGGCGACCGGGGTGGTTGCCTTCGTGCCGGTGGCGATTTGGTTCAGCCCGACCCACCCGGCCGTGGCCCTGTCCTGGGCCCTGCTCACGCTCGCCGCCCAGCTCGCGTGGCTCATCGCCGGTCGCCTGGCCCCCACCTACACGAAGGAGAGCCGCTGATGTCTGACAACACCTGGGTCCGGGGCAGTGGCGGCACCGACTGGAACACCGGCACCCCCCGTCCGTCGCGGCCCAGGCCCCGGCCGGGCGCGAACGGCTCGCAGACCAAGGTCAACAACAAGACGTTCTCCCCGGGCCTGAACCTCACCATCAACGGCGGCGGCCGGGGCCGCAGCGGTGGCGGTGGCACGGGGTTCGCTGGCGGCAACGGATCCGGTGGCGGGCGGCAGGCTCAGAACCTGCTGCCCGCACCGGAGTTCACCTCCCCGGCGCAGGTCCGCCAGTACTGCAACAGCGTCCGGGCCGCCGGGGTCGCCCTCTCGATCGAGGTCGCCATGGCCGCCGAGATCCTCAAGGCCACCCTCGTCCAGGTCCCCGACCCGAACGGGCGCCTGGGTGGTTCGCGGGTCCGGGCGGCGAAGGTCGCCCGCAAGATGCAGCGCGCCGCGGACGCCCTGCGCGACGCGGCGAAGAACGCCGCCGCCACGTACGCGCTGTTCCAGCAGGAGTACGAGGAAGAGATCAACCGCGTCCGCCACCGCGCCCGCCGCCCCCAACAGCCGCGCATGGACTGGGGCCAGCTCTAGAAAGGAGAACCACCTGATGGCCGAGCACAAGCACGTTGAGCAGCAGTACGAGGACCAGCTCCGCGGGGCCTCGGACGGATCCGGGATCACCGCCTACATCCTGCACCGCGCCAAACCGCACCTGCCGCCCTGGCTCGCCGTCGGTGGCCTGGGCGTCGCCGGGGCGTTGGGCAGCTTGGAGTGGCAGGGCAGCGCCGCCGCGGGCGTCGGCCTGACTCTCGCGTCGGTCGCGTTGACCGGGGTGACCTGGTGGGCGGGTAAGGCGACCGGGCAGCAGCGGCGCATGCACTCGGCGATCACGGTCGCCGCGGGCTCCGCGTGGCTGACCGGCGCCTGCCTCGCCGGACCCCTGACCGGCCCGCTCCCGGACCTGTACCTGATGGGCGGGCCCGCGCTCGCCCTGTCCTGGAACATCCGCATGGTTCTGCGGCGCAACGTCGACGGCACCACCGCCGGCGGGGCGGACAAGGGGCTGCTGGAGAAGGTCGGCCTGGCCCGGGCCCAGATCGGCGCCACCAGCGTGGAGCCGAACCGGGTCACGGCGAAGATGGTCCTGGAGGCTGGGGAGCAGACCAACGAGGACGTGGCGAAGGTTCTGCCGCGGCTCGCGTCGGCCCTGGACTTGCCGACGTCCGCGGTCCGTTACCTTGGCGATCCCGCCTCTGCCCGCCGCGGCGAGTTGGTCATCGTCCCGGAGGACATGCTGGCGCAGGTCGCGGACTGGCCTGGCCCGTCCGCGCTGGGCGCGAGCATCGCGGAGCCGCTGGTCATCGGCCGCTACGACGACGGATCACCCCTCGTTCTGTGGCTGCCGGGCGACCCGGACGCCAAGCGCAACGCGACACACGTGTTGATCGCGGGCGGCACCGGGTCGGGGAAGGGGGAGACCGCCCTGAACCTGATGATGGAGATCCTCTCCCGCCGTGACGTGCTGCTGTTCGTCTCCGACCCGAAGATGTTCCAGGACTTCCGCCCGCTGCTGCCTGGCATGGACTGGGCTGCCGAGGGCGGCCCGGACACCGAAGTCATGGTCGAAGCCATCAAGGCCGCCATCCCCGCCCGCACCCGCTGGCTCGGCGCCCACGGCTACCGCCAGTGGGTCCCCGAAGCCGCGCAGCAGCAGACCAGCCCCGACCACACCTGCCGCCCCGACGGTCGCCCCTGTGGCTGCCCTGGCATGCCGTTCCTCGTCGCCTGGCAGGAAGAGGCCGCGAACACCCTCCGCGCCCTCGGCGACGACGTCTTCACCGGCATCGCTCAGGAGGCCCGCTCCGCGGGCGTCTCGCTGATCGTGTCGCTGCAGCGCCCGTCCTATGACCAGATGTCCACCAGCACGCGGGCATCGCTGCCGTCCGTGATCGCGCTGGGCTGTGACCCGCGCGACGAGGGGTTCTCGCTCCCCGACGCGGTCATCGACGCGGGCGCCCACCCCGGCGCCTGGGGCAACCGGCGCCCCGGCTACTGCTACGTCGTCTCGCCCGGCATCCCCGAAGACCGCTACCCCTCCCCGGGCCGCACCTTCGCCGTCCCTCACACCGCCATCCCCACCATGGAAGCCCTCGCCGCCTGGGCCCAACGCCACGGAGCCACCGCCGACCCCATCACCGCCGCAGCCGTAGGCGCGGTCGCCGGACAGAACTACACCGGCCGCCCCACCCCCGGCAGCACCCCGGCGCCGCAAACGGCCATCGGCGACGAGGGGCCCGTCGCGGAAGCGGAACCGTACGGCCTCCTGTGTGATCCGGAGGACGCGGGCATTGACCCGGAGGCCGAACTCCCCGACGAGGAGGGCGGGGACGACACCCCGCTGTGGGAGTCCCCGGGGCACAAGCCCTCACCCGCCGAGGCGCGGGAGCTGTTCGCGCGGGCCCTGGATGAGTTCGAGGACGCGCGGCAGATGGTCGTCGGCCCGAAGGACTTCATGGACTGGTGCGACCGCCACCAGCTCTCCCGCCCCTGGGTCTCCGAACGCCTCAAGGAAGCCGCCCTGGACGGCCGGTTGGAGCCGACGTCCGCCACCGGCCGGTGGCGCATCGTCCCCTCCCTGACAGCGGCTTGACACCTGACACCGTCACGGGGCCCTGACACCCAAACCCTTAGGCAAACCCGCTGTCAGAACCCGTGACACCCGCTCCCTGACACCACCTGACACCTGCCCCTGACACCTCACCCGCGGGCCCGCGCCACCCACACGGCGCGGGCCCCACCCACACCCGGAGGCATCCCCATGCCCCACCACTACGCCCACCCGACCACCCCCGCGCCGGTTCGGTACGGCGACGCGATCCTCTACCCGCCCGCAGTTCCCGAACCGCGACTGCTGCCCGCCGAGATACCGCCCGGCGTCCAGTACGTCACCCTCCCCGACGGCACCCGCACCCTCGCCTACACCCACCCCACCGGACCCGCGCCCGTCCCGGCCGTCGCGCCGATTCCGGCATGGGCCAAGACCACCGCGCTCCTCGCCCCCACCCTCGGCGCGGGCATCACCGGCGCCGGATACGGAATCGCCTACGCCGCCCCGGGACTGATCGCCATGACCCACGCCCTCTGGGCCGCCATCGCCCTCATCGCCACCGGAGCCATCACCCCGCTCCTCCTGCGCGCCGCCCAGGGAGCGAGCCGCGGGGCCGCGCCCGTCCAGCACGTCACCCAGAACATCAGCGCGTCCGGGATGTTCGGCCGCGCCACCGGCACCATCAACCACCGCTGAGAGGGAACCCCGTATGCCCGACGACTTCCGCGACGACCCCGAGATTGACGTCGAGCGGGCCACCGTGACCATCACCGTGACCGGGCGGCCCGACCTCCTGGCCCACGGCGAGACGGTCATCATCACCCCGCAGACCGTGACCTTCCGCTACCGCTCCGACCGGCCCGGCGCGATCAACGCCATCGTCACCGGCCCCGCCAGCCGCGTACCCGGCCGCCGCTACTACGACTTCCGATCCCGTGACCAGTCGGCCCACTACTACCTCGGCCCCGAGTGGCCCCAGTGGCCCGACTGGCTCACCGAACTCGGCAACCAGCACCGGCCCCACACCTGGCCCCCCACCTAGAACAGCAGCCCATCCGGCAACTACCCATGAGAGGGGCACCCGTGGAAGACATCTACTGCGACGAGTGCGGCGGCTACCACGACCCCGACCCCACGTGGTGCGAGGACTGCGACACCGAAGAGTGCCCGGAATGCCTGGGGTGCGACTGCCCCGACCACCCGTGCCCCGGCATCGCCGCCCACAACGGCTTCTGACCACCACCCGACATGCCGAAAGCGGCCCCCACTCACGCCAATGATCGGGGCCGCTCTCGTCCAGCACGCTAAGAACTGGAGAGACCAGCATGACCCAACCCACCCCCAACCCGCGACACCGCACGGTGAAGATGCTGGCCGAAGCCCTGAGCCTCGCGGCCCGCGGCTGGCCGGTGTTCCCGCTGCACCCGGGCTCCAAAGCCCCCGCCCTGCACGGACAGGACCGCTGCCCCCGCACGGCGAACTGCGCTGGCGGGCACGTGAAGTGGGAGCAGCGGGCGACCACTGACCCGTCGGTGATCGTTCGCTGCTGGACGCACAGGCCGTACAACATCGGGATCGCCACCGGCCCCGCCCACCTGCTCGTGGTAGACCTCGACATGCCCAAGCCGAACAGCAGCGGGGACGCGCCTGACGGCGCGGAAACCTTCATGGCGCTCTGCGAGCGCGCCGGGCAGGCCGTCCCCACGACCTACCGCACCCGGACCCCCTCCGGCGGGGCCCACCTGTACTTCACCGCCCCGGCCGGGATCCGGCTCGGGAACACCGCGGGCAAGCTCGGCCCGCTCATCGACACCCGCGCCCACGGCGGGTACGTCGTCGCCCCCGGCAGCACCACCCCCACCGGAACCTACGAAGTCACCCTCGACACCCCGGTCGCCGAACTGCCCGCCTGGATCCTGCTCCTGCTCCAACCTCCCGCCCCCGTCCGCAGGGGACAGCTCCTGAGCCCGGCAGTCAGTGGGACCAGCGCGGCCCGCGCAGCGCTGGACGCCGAGTGCGACGTCGTGCGCAGCGCGCCCGCTAAGCAGGCCAACAACACGCTGAACCGCAGCGCCTTCAAGGTGGGGCGCTTCGTCGCCTGGGGCGACATCCCCCGCGAAGAAGCTGAGCAGGCCTTCCAAGCGGCGGGGGAGGAGCGGGGACTCACCGCTGCCGAGTGCCGCTCCACCATCCGCAGCGCCCTCGACAGCTCCGCCCGCACGGTTCGCACCAGGGGCGTCGCGTGAGCCCCCGACCCCATCCCTCCTTGGAAGGCACCTCCTCCACTACCTCCGAGATCAGCCCCGCCGAACCGGCCCCCGCCCCGGACGGCAGTGGCGCGCCGAAGGTCGTCGCCGAAGGCGTCCTTTCATCTGTTCGCCCTGACCCGCGCGCGGACGACGGGCGCCGGCCCGTCGCCTGGCTCCACATCATGGCCTCCGGCCGCGGCACCACCCCGACCGTCCGGTCCTGGTGCGCGTGCGGACGTGACCTGTTCGCCGCCGGGCAGTCTCGCGCCCTCGCTCTCATCGCCGACCACGACGCCCACAGGACCGCTTGCTTTGTCCAGACCGAGGGGAGGGCAGCCGCATGACCCCGCCGGAGCACGACGCTTGGACGGACGAGGAATCGGAGGAGATGCCGTCCCCGTCCAACCCGCTCGCAGTCGCTCGGCGCCTCGTCCAGGACTGGCAGGGTCCTGACGGGTTGCTGCGCCTGCGTCGCTGGCGCGGATCCTGGATGCGCTGGACCGGCACCTGTTGGGAAGAACTCGACGAGGCACAGCTGCGCGCCGGGATGTACGAGCGGTTGGAGCACGTCACCTACCAGGAAGAGACCGTCAAAGGACCCCAGACTCGGGACTGGGCCCCGACCAAGACAAAGATCTCCAACGTGCTCGACGCCCTTGCCGCCATCACCTTTCTGCCCACCACGACCGACGCCCCGTCCTGGCTGCACCAGGGGGCGGTTGACCAGGGCCCCATCGTCGCGTGCCAGAACGGCGTCCTGCGCGTCTCCGACCGGGCCCTTTTGCCGCACAGTCCCGACCTGTTCAACATCGTCTCCGTCCCCTACAACTACCAGCCCGCGGCCACTGCCCCCGCCTGGGAGGAGTTCCTAGCTGGTCTCTGGCCCGATGACCCTCAGGCCGTGCAAGCGCTCCAGGAGTGGTTCGGATACGTCCTGTCCGGACGCACCGACCAGCAGAAGATCCTGCTGGTCCACGGGCCGTCCCGTTCCGGGAAGGGCACCATCGCCCGGGTCCTGAAGAAGCTCATCGGGCCACAGAATCTCGCCGGGCCCACCCTCGGAGGGCTAGGTACGACCTTCGGCCTGGCCTCCCTCATCGGTAAGCCGCTCGCGATCATCTCCGATGCGCGTCTCGCTGGGTCCGGCGAAGGACCTGTGGTGGAGAGGCTGCTGACCATCTCAGGCGAGGACACCATCGACATCGACCGGAAGTTCCGGGATGCATGGACCGGAAAGCTGCCGACTCGGCTGATGATCCTCACCAACGAGCTGCCAAGCTTCGGCGACAGCAGCGGAGTTATCGCCCGCCGGTTCATCGTTCTCGGCCTGGCCGTCTCCTGGCTCGGCTGTGAAGACACTGGCCTGGACGACCGCCTGGCAGCCGAAATGCCCGGCATCCTCAACTGGGCACTCGACGGACTCACCCGCCTTCAGGCCCACGGCCGAATCACCATCCCCGACTCCGCACGGGATGCCGTCACCACCATGCAGGACACCGCCTCCCCCACCGGCGCCTTCGTCCGCGAGAAGTGCGCTACCGGCCCCACCTCCTCCGTTCCCGTGGACGTCCTGTGGACCGCCTGGCGGAACTGGGCCGAGGACTCCGGCGTCAAGCCCGGCACGAAGCAGCTCTTCGGACGGAACCTGATCTCGATCGTCCCCCAGATCAAACTGACCCGGCCACGCGCCGAAACCGGCGGTCAGGTCCGCACCTACACCGGCGTCGGTCTGAAGTAGAACCGCAATGCCCTGAGTCACGACTCATCGCGACTCAACCAACAAACCCGCAGGTCAGAGCGAACCCCCGTGAGTCGCGTTCTCGTGCTCAGCGCGACTCAGCGGCACGGCCCGTCCCGACGGTGAGTCGCGATGAGCCGCATTGCGCGACTCACGAACTATCCCTCTGACCTGGGCTTTCCCCTCCTGAGCCGCGATGAGTCGCGACTCAGAGCATTGTGACTCCAACTCCAAAGAGGAGCTGAGATGGCCCGCCCCCAGATGCTCAAGCTCGCGGAAGTCCTCACAGAGATCGGCATGAGCCGAGCCGCGTTCTACCGGATGCGTGCCCGTGGCCAGGGCCCGCGCCTCATCAAGCTCCCCAACGGCCAGCTCCGTGTCCGCCGTGTCGATCTGGACACCTGGCTGTCCGGGTGCGAGGAAGTCGCCGCCTGATCCGCCCCGCTCAGAGAGAGGGCCCACCCTGCGGTGGGCCCTCTCTCCAATTGGAGAGACATGCTGACGTACGACGTTGATATCTGGTCCATTCGTGAGCGGAAGGGCCGCCCCAAGCCGTTCGAGCTGCGCTGGCGAGTAGGGGAGCGACCCCACTCCAGGAGCTTCAAGCTCAAGGTGCAGGCCGACGGCCGACGCTCCGAGCTGCTCACCGCGCTCCGCAACCGCGAGCAGTTCGACGAGCAGACTGGGCTGCCTGCGTCGGAGTTCGAAGCGCTGAGCACGCCTACCTGGTACGAGCACGCTGTGGCCTACGTGCTGATGAAGTGGCCGAAGGCCGCGGCCAAGCACCGTGCGAGCATCGCCGAGACGTTCGCCACCGTGACTCCGGCGTTCGTATCAAGCTCACGTGGTGCTCCCGACTCCGCCATCTTGCGAAAGGCGTTGTACGGGTGGGCGTTCCGCGCTGTACGGGGAGACGACGGCACTCTTCGGATGCGTCACGAGATCGAGGAACCGCCGGAGGACATCGCTGCCGCCCTTGCCTGGGTCGCATCGAACACGGTCAAGATGACCGAGGTCGCACGCTCGGATCGCCTGCGTGGGGCCCTTGATGCCCTGTCCAAGAAGCTCAACGGCAAGCCCGCTGCGGACAACACGGTGAACCGGAAGCGCATGGTCATGAGCAATACCTTGCGGTACGCCGTGGAGCGCGGCACGCTCCCCGCCAACCCGCTCGGACGTCTCGACTGGACCGCGCCCGAGAAGGACGACGAAGTCGATTTCCGATACGTCCCCAACCCCGATCAGGCGGCAGCTCTGATCGACGCCGTCAGGCAGCTCAGCGGCCGAGGGGAGCACATGTCCACCTTCTTTGGATGCCTTTACTACGCGGCCATGCGCCCCTCGGAAATCGCTGCCCTCCGCGCGGTGGACTGCACCCTGCCCCGAAGCGGCTGGGGAGAGCTGGTCCTCGCGGGAAGTCGCCCCGAGGTCGGCTCGGGGTGGACCGACGACGGGCAGTCGTTCGAGCAGCGCGGCTTGAAGCGGAGGGCCCGAACCGCGACCAGATCCGTGCCCATCCCACCGGTCCTGACCGCGATGCTCCGCGACCACAAGGAGAAGTACGGCGTCGCCGACGACGGACGGCTCTTCCGTGCTGCGCAGGGCGGGCGGGTCCGCTCGACGGAGTACTGCGACCTCTGGGACGCGGCACGGGCGAAGGCGCTGCCGAAGGAAGAGGCCATGACGCCCCTCGCGGACGTGCCGTACTCCCTCCGGCACGCTGGGGTGTCCCTGTGGATCAACTCGGGTGTCGACCCGATGGAGGTGGCTCAACGAGCAGGGCACAGCCTCACCGTGCTCTTTCGCTTCTACGCCAAGATCTTGAAGGGGCAGCAGTCTCGGGCGAACGAGCTGATCGAGAGGGGACTGGCCGGCGGGTGATCCCCGATCCTGGCCCACACATGGCCCATACGCGCTGGTCAACAGCGGGATATGGGTGCACCAGGGTGAGACAGGGTGAGCAGAGAGGGCGGGCACCCGGTTTGGGTACCCGCCCTCTGACCTGCTGCTTTTCTGACCTGGCGGTGGGTGTGGGATTTGAACCCACGGTGACATCGCTGCCACGACGGTTTTCAAGACCGTTCCCTTAGGCCGCTCGGGCAACCCACCTGGCGGGGTACAGAGTACCGGGCGGTGCGGCGCTGTGGTGCGCGAAGATCAGGGCGGTGTGGGGATGTCCGGGCGGTTCCGCGGCTTTCCCCGGCGGCTACATCGTCAGCAGGACGCCCGCGTACGAGACCCCGGCCACCACCACCCAGGAGCTCAGCCCCAGTACCGCGGCACGCCCGCCGGTGCGGGCCAGCGTCGGCAGGTGCACCGCGGCGCCCAGGCCGAACAGCGCGGCGGCCAGCAGTGCCTCCTGCGCCGTGTGCGCCCACCCCAGCACGGCTTCGGGGACGACCCCGGTGGCGCGCAGGGCGGCCGCCGCCAGGAACCCGGCGACGAACAGCGGGACCGGGGTCGGCCGGCGCCCCGAGGCGGTCCGTACCCCGCGCCGCCGGGCCCGTAGCGAGAAGGCCACGGCGGCCACCAGCGGGGCCAGCAGGGCCACCCGCATCAGTTTGACGAGCACGGCCTCCCCGAGGGCCTCGGGGCCGACGGTCTGGGCGGTGGCCACGACCTGCCCCACGTCGTGCACGCTGGCCCCCACCCACCGCCCGAACTCGGGGTCGGTGAGCCCCAACGACCCCTGGAGCAGCGGAAGTACCGCGATCGCGAGAGTTCCGCACAGGGTGACCAGCGCCACCGAGGCGGCCACGTCCTCCTCGTCGCTGCCGGAGACCTCGCTGACCGCGCCGATCGCCGAGGCCCCGCAGATCGAGTACCCGGTCGCGATCAGCAGCGGCTGGTCACCGCGCAGCCCGAGCCGTCGGCCCAGCCACAGGGTGCCCAGGAAGGTCGCGGCCACCACGGCGATCACCATGGCCACCGTGGCCCAGCCCAGCCCCAGCACGTCGTCCAGGCCGAGCCCCAGGCCCAGCAGGACGATCCCGATCCGCATCAGCCGTCGCCCGGCCAGCGACAGGCCCGGCCGGGCGGCTCCGCGGACGAAGGTCCGGAGCCGGGGCAGATGGGCGGCGGCGATGCCCAGCACCACCGAGGCGGTGAGCCAGGGCACGGCGGGCACGACCCAGTGCACCGCCCAGGCGATCGCGGCACCGAGCACGGCGGTGGCCAACCCGGGCCAGGGCGTGGATGTTTCACGTGAAACAGGCCGGGCCCCACCGGTACGCGGAGGGGACCGGTGCAGCAGCGCCATCAGTCGGTGGGGAGCGTGTAGACGCGGCGGACACTACTGCCCAGACGGGCCACGTCGGCGCCGTAGACGTGCAGGGAGATCGCTTTCGTCCGACAGGAGTTGCGGACCTTGTGGATGTCGCCGGGCGGCGCGAAGCCGCAGACGTCTCCGACGCCGTTGACGATCTCCTCGGTGGCCACCAGCCGGGCTCCCGCGGCGCCCGCCGCCGGGGCCAGCCGGTAGCGCAGTTCGCTCTCCGCGCCCTCGTGCACTCCGGCCACGCACCACGAGACGTGGTCGTGGATGGCCGTCTCCTGACCCGGCATCCACACCAGAGCCACCACCGAGAAGCTACCGTCCGGCTCCGCGTGCAGGATGTGCTGCCGGTACCGGTCCGGGTTCCCCTCGCGCTGCTCGGCGGTGAGCAGGTCGGGCGTACCCAGCTGGGGCGCGACGCGCTCGCCGACCAGATAGGCGGTGAGGTCGGGGGCGAGGCCCCGGTCCACGACCGTACGGATCTCAGCGACGAGGGCGGCCATCCTCGCGGTGGTACGGGCCGGCGTGGTGGTGGTCATACCCGCAGCGTCGGGCAGCGGATCCATCACGTCCAACGACAGTTTCGACCCAAAATCCCAAGTGCCGCTTATGGATCGGGGCGGGGCCGCCCCGGGGTCCGGTCAGCAGCCGACGCGGTTGGCCGCCACACGTTTCAGTTCGTCCAGGACGGCCACCGTCGCCGGTATCCGCAGGTGGTCCCGGTAGACGTAGGCGGCGATGTGGCGGCGGGCCACCGGTGCCAGAGGCCGTCCGCACACGCGGTTCAGGGAGAGCGAGGGCAGGACCAGCGCGGGCATCATGGCCACCCCGAGCCCCTGGGCCACCAGGCTCTGTACGACCAGGTTGTCATCGGTGGAGAACCGGATGTCGGGGACGAAGCCCAGCTCGGCGCATTCGTGCAGGAGGTTGGCCCGGCAGCGCGGACAGCCCGCGATCCACTGCTCCTCGGCCAGGTCCGCCAGGTGCACGGCCCGGCGCCGGGCCAGGGGATGGCCGGTCGGCAGCAGCACCGTCAGCTGGTCCTCCATCAGCCTGACCTCGGCCACCTCGTCCGGGATCTCCTCGTGCAGCCCGGGGTAGGTGAAGGCCAGCGTGATGTCGCACTCCCCCCGCTCCAGCCTGCGCAGCGAGTCCGGGGGTTCCCCCTCCAGCAGCTCCACCTGGACGCCGGGGTGGTCCTTGGCGAGCCCGCTCAAGGCCTCCGGAACGAGGGTGACGTTGGCGCTGGGAAAGCCGCACAGCCGCACCCGGCCGGCCCGGAGCCGGGCATAGGCCTTCATCTGCGCCTCGGCCGCGGAGAGGCATCCGAGGATGGACTCCGCGTGGCGTACGAGGGAGTTGCCGGCCTCGGTGAGCTGCATACGACGGCCGACCCGGGTGAACAGGGGCGTGCCGACGGCTCTCTCGAGCGCCTTCATCTGCTGGGTGATCGCGGGCTGGGTATAGCCGAGGACACGAGCGGCCGCCGAGTACGACCCGGAGGCGACCACCTCGTGAAAAGTCCGTATGTGCCGCGAATCGAACACGTCCGAAGCATAAGCGGAGGTTGGGAGGGGCCGTAGCCGAAATCACGCCTACGGCACCTCCCGCCGACGCCGCGGGGCCGGCCGTACTCCCGTACGGCCGGCCCCGCGGTTGCTCGTCGCCTACGCGTCGCCTACTTGTCGCCCACCCGGGAGCCGAGCGTGATGTCGACCGTGGTCGGCTTGCCGCCCCGCAGGTACGTCAGCTTCACCGTCTCGCCCGGCTTGTACGTCCAGATCTCACTGATGAGCGTCGGACCGCTGTCGATCGTCTTGTCCCCGAGCTGGGTGATCACGTCGCCGGGCTTGAGACCCGCCTTGCCCGCCGGACCGGCCGGGTCGACCAGCTCGTTGGCCGCGGCGCCCTGCTCGGAGATCTTCGCGCCGTCCGTCTTGGACTGGAGGTCCACGGAGACACCGATCACCGGGTAGGTCGGCTTGCCCGTCTTGATCAGCTGCTCGGCGACGTTCTTCGCCTGGTTGATCGGGATGGCGAAGCCGAGGCCGATCGAACCGGCCTGGCCGCCGCCGAAGCCGCCGTTGCCCGCCGACTGGATGGCGGAGTTGATGCCGATGACCGCGCCGCGGCCGTCCAGCAGCGGACCGCCGGAGTTGCCCGGGTTGATCGAGGCGTCCGTCTGGAGGGCGCTCATGTACGAGTTCTTGTTGCTCGCGCCGTCCCCGGAGGCCACGGGGCGGTTCTTGGCACTGACGATGCCGGTGGTCACCGTGTTCGACAGGCCGAAGGGCGCGCCGATCGCGATGGTCGTGTCACCGACCGCGACCTTGTCGGAGTCGCCGAGCTGGAGCGGGTTGAGCCCCGAGGGCGGGTTCTTCAGCTTCAGCACGGCCACGTCGTAGCCCTGGGCCCGGCCCACGACCTCGGCGTCGTACTTCTTGCCGTTGGAGAAGGTGGCGGAGAGCTTGCCGCCGTTCGCCGCGGAGGCCACCACGTGGTTGTTGGTGAGGATCCGGCCCTCCTGGTCGTAGACGAAGCCGGTGCCCGTGCCGCCCTCGCCGTCGCCGCCCTGCGCCTCGATCGTGACGACGCTGGGCAGCGCCTTGGCCGCGAGGCCCGCGATCGAGCCGGGCTCGCGCTTGAGGTCCTTGGGGGTCTCGCCGGAGCTGACCGTGGTGGAGCCCGAGCCGTCGAGGCCGCCGTCGGCGAGCTTGTAGCCGATGCCGCCGCCGACGCCGCCCGCGAGCAGGGCCGCCGCCAGCACGGCCGCGATCAGACCGCCCCGGCCCTTCGGCTTGGGCTGCGGAGCGCCGACCGGGGGAGCGCCCCAGGCACCGGCGCCGTTGGCACCGTCGTGGCCCCCGGCTCCGTACGCCGGAACGACCGGCGGAGGCGGCGGCCAGGCCTCGGCGCCGTGCGCGGCCGGGGGAGCGGCGGGCGCCCCGTACGGCTCCGCGGCGGGGGCGCCGTACGGGTCACCGGCGGGAGTCGGCGGCAGCTGCTGGGTCACGGGCTCGGCCGGGACCGGCCCGGCGGCGTACCCCTGGTCGGCGGCGGCCGGAGCCTTGCCCATGTCCACGGGGGCTGCGGCGGGCGGGACGGCGTCCGCCGGAGCCACCGGCTCGGGGGTCGGCGTGGCCACCGGCACGGGAGGTGCGGACGGGGCCGCGGGGGGCGTCGGGGCCGCGGTGCCCTCGTTCTCGGTGCTCACAGCGCTCTTCTCCTCGTCACACACGGCGGGCTGGACATCGGACAGGACATCCGGACATCCGGCGGGATATCGGTCCGGGTGAACGTTCGACCGGTCATACAAGTTCCTGGGCAAGCCTTTCCCATCAACCGTCAGAGCACTGTAAGCCGGACCTGTGCGTCTGACCCCATCCTTTATCCCGGGCATTTCGGACGCATCTCCAGGGCCCGGCCCCACGCCGGGGGCTCACGCGGTGGCACCATGACCCGGTGACCCACGCAACGCCGCGCCCCATCCAGGTCGTCGCCCATCGCGGCGCGTCGGAGGACGCTCCCGAGCACACCCTGGCCGCCTACCGCAAAGCCGTCGAGGACGGAGCCGACGCCCTCGAATGCGATGTCCGGCTCACCGCCGACGGCCATCTCGTGCTGGTGCACGACCGCCGGGTGAACCGCACGTCCAACGGCCGCGGCGCGGTCTCGGCCCTGGAGCTGGCCGACCTCGCCGCCCTCGACTTCGGCTCCTGGAAGGACCGTGACGAGTCGCCCGACTGGGACGCCGGAGCGGGCGCCTCCGGCGAGTACGGCAAGGAGCCCGACCCCGAGCGCACCTCCGTACTCACCCTGGAGCGGCTGCTCGAGCTGGTCGCGGACGCCGGGCGGCCGGTCCAGCTCGCGATCGAGACGAAGCACCCGACCCGCTGGGCCGGACAGGTGGAAGAGCGGCTCCTCTTCCTCCTCAAGCGCTTCGGCCTGGACTCCCCCGCGGCCGAGGGCCCGCACCCGGTCCGGATCATGAGCTTCTCCGCACGCTCCCTGCACCGGGTCCGCGCGGCCGCGCCGACGATCCCGACCGTGTACCTGATGCAGTTCGTCTCGCCCCGGATGCGGGACGGCCGGCTGCCCGCCGGGGTGCGGATCGCCGGTCCCGGGATGCGGATCGTCCGCAATCACCCGGGCTTCATCCGCAAGCTTCAGGCCGCCGGGCACTCCGTCCACGTGTGGACCGTGAACGAGCCGGAGGACGTTCAGCTCTGCGCTGATCTAGGTGTGGAAGCCATCATTACGAACCGTCCGCGCCAAGTTCTGTCACAACTTGGCCGCTGACGCCCCCATTTGCCCACTCGTCACCCCCACACCTCCCGTCACAGGGTGTGCTCCGGCGCATCCGTTCCGCATTCAGTCGTCATGAATGCGTCAGAGGGCTCCGCCACGGCGGTTTCCGGTCCAGGCCAATGGGGCATCCAGACCTTGGCGTGGGGCTAAGGAGGTTCCGGGGGTGGCGTTGGTGGTGGCACAGGAGGTGCCCACGTCGTCGTGCATGGCCGTACCGCATGGCCCTGCGGGCGTGGGGACGGCGAGGCATCGCATGCGTGAGCAATTGCGTATCGGCGGACTGCCCGAATCGGTCGTGGACGATGCCGTCCTGATCCTTTCCGAACTGCTCAGCAACGCCTGCCGGCACGGCAGGCCACTGGGCGCGCGGGAGATCGGCGACGGGGACATACGCGCCGCGTGGCGCGTCGACAAGGCGGGGCGGCTGACGGTCGAGGTCACGGACGGCGGCGGGCCCACCCGTCCCGTTCCGGCCACGCCCTCGGTCACCGCGCGCGGCGGCCGGGGGCTGAACATCATCAGCGCCCTGGCCCAGGACTGGGGTGTCCGGGACGGCGCGGGCGGCGAGGTCACCGTATGGGTGACGGTCGCGTGCGGGCCCCGGCACGACGATTTCGCTACGCGCGTCGCTGCGCCCGCGATCGACTTCGCCGCCCCCTTCGACGACCTGGATCCCTGAGCTCGGATCCCCCGCCCCGGATCCCCGTTCCGGATCCCCGACCCGACGACCGGCCATCGACGACCCGCGGCCGTCCGGGAGCGCACGCCGACCGTGCTCCCGGCCGCACCCACCCGGTTCCGGCGGTACGAACGGCTAGGCTCGCGCCGTCACGTAACGACGTACCGCCGCAACCGGGAGACACCCACGATGGCCAAGAAGCGCCCCGCAGCGAAGCCTGCAAAGCCGCAGCTCAAGGACGGGGAGATCCCCGTGGTGGGTGCCCGCGAGCCCTGCCCCTGCGGATCCGGGCGCCGCTACAAGGCCTGCCACGGCGCCGCCGCCTCGCACGCCGTCACCGAGCTGGTGCAGCGGCCGTTCGAGGGCCTGCCCTCCGAGTGCGACTGGGTGGCGCTGCGCGAGCTGGTGCCCGCCGCCACCATCCCGCTCACCCTCAAGGGCGGCCTGCCCGAGGGCGTGCCCTCCGTCACGCTGGTGACCGTACTGCCCATGGCCTGGCCCGCGCTGCGCCGCGAGGACGGTTCCGTCCTGCTCGGCCTGCAGAACGAGTCCTCCAGCGGCAACCTCGCCCGCGATCTGGCCGACACCCTGGAGCGCGCGCTCGTCGCGGAGCCCGGCAATCCGGTCCCGGCCCGCCGCGTGCCCGCCGAGGGCCCCCGACTTCAGGATCTCCTGGACCCGGACGGCGTTTTCGAGCCGGTTGTCCACAGCGGCTTCGAATTCTGGATTCCGGACGCGGAGAGCGCCCAGGCCGCCTCCCCGGAGATCGCCGCCTCGCTGGAGCGCGCCAACGCGGCCGCCATCCCTACCGTCAAGCTCACCGGCGTCGACGCGGCCTACTGGTGCGAGACCCCGGAGAAGAACCACCTGCGCTGGGTCATGCCGCACCCCGAGGAGCAGCTGCTCGACGCCCTGGCGCGACTGACCGCCGCGGGCGAGTCCAGCCTCGGCGAGGGCACCAAGCTCGTCGGTTCCTTCCGCGCGCACGGCCTGATGGTCCCGGTCTGGGACCTGCCCGTCGGCGTCACCGCCGACCAGGTGGAGGAGCCCGCGGCCCGGCTCGCCGAGCGCCTCGCCAAGGCTCTGACCACGGACGCTCCGCTGACCACGGAAGAGCGCCGGGCGCGCGGGGGACTGACCAACCGCCAGGTCACCCTCAGCTGATCCGCGGGCCGGGGCCGACCGGCCCCACAGCCTCCCGCAGCGGGCCTCCGGGCCGCCTCCGCGGCGGCTCCGGGAGCCCGCCACGAGCGGTGACGGGTGTCACAACTCCCGCTAATCGTCTGCAAATCGCTGTCTGAATATCAGAGATCGAATTTGCGTACAGGCGATCTCTTGTTACCGTTCTTGTAGCCCGGTCGCTGGTGCATCCCCCGTCGCCAGCGACCGGGCCCTTGATTTTCCGGTGGCACTCAACGGCCGCCCGGTGCCGGTGAGTTGCTCCCGGACCGCAGGAGCAGGTCTCCTTCAGCATCCGGAACTGCAAACTCCGCTACTGCCGTGTACCGGTCCGGGGTTCCCAGGGAGTCCTCCCGGGGCGTCTCGCACAGCCCCGGTTCGTCGCCCGCACCGATCGCGCAGCGGATCTGCACCGTCCGGCCCGCCGGACCCATCACCGTCAGTACGGAGTCCAGGGCGCGCCCGCTCGTATTGCGGTAGTAACTCCGCCCCCAGCTCTGCCCTTCACCGGTCAGCACGCAAGTCTGCGCCTCGACCCCCTGGGGCGAGCGGAGTTCGGGTCCGCAGTGCGCGTCCGTACGGGGCTGCTCGGGCGGACCGGGCGGCGCCGGATTCGCCCCGGACGGCCGGCCGGAAGGGTCCGAAAGACCCAGCGAGGAGAGCAGTCCGCCGCCTTTCGCGTCATCCCGAGCGGCGAAGTCCGGTCCGGCGATCGCACCCGCGAGCGGGAGCGACAAGATGATCAGCACACCGGCGCCGATACCGATCAGGCGGAGATTCATTCGCCGAAGATAGCGATGCGGGAATGGGCCACGGAGATCCCCGCGCCCAATTCCCTTGGAAACCCGCATCGGTGACACCCGTTCGAGTGATGAGTGTCGGTACGAGTGTCGGTTCGCGCGTCAGTACATGCGTCAACACGCGAACCGGTACGTGCGTCAGTACGCGAGCCGGTACGTGCGTCAGTACGCGAGCCGGCTGCCGCCACCCGGCGCTCCACTGCTCGCCTCGACCAGCGCGTCCACGACGGCCTCGATCTCGGGCAGCCAGGGGGGCCCGCCCTCCGCCGGAGGTTCCCGCTCCCAGCGCACCTGACCGCCGCAGGACGCGGCAGACGGCGGGAGCAGCAGGTAACCGCCCTCACCGTGGAACCGCAGCGAGGACGGCACGTGGTCCTTGGCGTACAGGAGTTCGCCGAGCCGCTCCAACGAGTAGGGCGCCACCAGCAGCGACCAGCGCGTGGGTGTCGCGACCACCGGGCCGAGCCGCATGCCGCGCTGATCGAGCCGGACGAGCGCCCGCGCGGCCGCACCGGCCGGCAGGCTCACCGCGCAGGGCGCCGACCCGCCGGTGGCCAGGAGCAGGGGAGCGGTGGGCCGGTTGGTCCACCACCAGCCCACCATCCGGGGGTCCGTGGTGGCCGCGAGCAGGCCCGGGTCGAAGGGGTGCGCCCCTGGAACCACGCAGTCCGGATCCGGGCAGGCGCAGCGCGCGCCGTCCGCGCCGGCCCGGCCCACGCCCGGGAGCACGGGCCACTCCCAGGCGGTGGCGCACAGCAATGCCGCGTCCAGGGGCCGCGGGTGGACGGGGGCGGCGGCGGGCCGCGACCCGGCCCGTCGGGGGAACCGGAGGGACTGAAAGGGCTGGAGAGAGCGGAGAGAGCGGAGGGACTGAAGAGATTGGAGGGGCTGGAGGGACTGGAGGGAACTGCGGAGCCGCAGGAGACGCCTACTGAGGATCTCGCGCATGAGCGCTCGTTCCTTTCCGTTGAACGCCGAGGGCCACATCACACCATGTATGCGGTGTTTCACCACACGTACACGTTTCGCGTCACTGTCCGCCAGAAGCAGGTTCACACGGTTCGTGCAGTTTTCGTACGGGTCCATGAAACGCCCGGCAAGCACGGAGCGCGGCCTGCTACGGGCCGCGCCCAGCCGTCGCCGCTAAGGACGGCGACCCGCACCGGGCGGTTCCCGGCGGGTCCGGGATGGCGTCAACTCACCCCGTGCACCACCGTTTACGTACCCGTGCCGAGGGAGACGCCTGCCCAGTCGACCGCAAAAAGGCATCCCATCCAACCTTTTCCGGCCAAGTTTTACCCTTGACCGGACGGTGAGTTGTCGTCCCACGGACACCAGGATTCCCACCTGGGCAATGCTGGACATCGATCCACGTGTGCGTGTAGATGTGGATCCATTGATGGCGGCGCAGAACGATCTGGGGGTTTGCGATGCTATTCGGCGAATCACACCAGGTGGAAAGCCGGACGCCATGAGCGCCCCGCATCCGCCGAAAGTGGCTGGAATCGATTCAGTGGTTACGGCTTCCCCTCACACTGCGGCTCCCGTGCCCCCGCGCACCGCTCCCGCACCGGCCCCCCTACCCGCCCCCAGCACCCTGATCCAGGACCGGCTGGCGGGCATGGTCTCCGACCTGACCACCCTCCACGAGCTGACCGAACGTCTCGCCCGGGCCGCCGCTCTCGACTCCTGCCTTCAGGAATTCCTGCGCGCCGGAGCCGCGCTCGTCGGCGCCCGGCGCGGGCTGATCGTGCTGGAGCCCTCCGACGGCCTCGGCCCCACCAGCACCATCGGGCTGGGCCTGGGCCGCGCCGACCTCGGTCACATCGAGACCGTGCCGCGCAGCGCCACCTCGTACGGCCGCATCCTCGACGGGACCCCCGGCGCGGTCGGCGGCTCCGAGATCCTGCCCGAGGCCGGCGCGATGCCCGGTTCCGGCGGCTACGCGACCCCGGTCGACCCCCGCCACCGCGAGGTCGCGGCGCGTCTGGGCTACTCCGCCAGCTACGCCCTGCCGCTGACCGCCGAGGCCACCGGCCGGCTCGGCGCGATCGTCTGGCTGTACGACGAGCAGGTCGAGCCGAGCGACCGCCAGCGCGACCTCGTCGGCCTCTACGTACGGCACGGGGCCGAGCACCTCGCCCGCGTCCTGGAGGCCCAGCGCGACCGGACCCGGCTCGCCACCGTCGCCGAGGAGCTGCTGCCGAGCCGGCTGCCCCGGGTGCCCGGCGTGCGGCTCGCCGCCCGCCACCACACCGGACCGCTGGGCGGCGGCGACTGGTACGACGCACTGCCGCTGCCGGAGAACGCCCTCGGGCTGGCCGTCGGCTCGGTCACCGGCTCCGGGCCCAGCGCGATCGCCGCGATGGGACGGCTGCGGGCCTCCCTGCGCGCGTACGCGGTGATGGAGGGCGAGGATCCGGTCGCGGTCCTCTCGGACCTGGAGCTGCTGCTGCGGCTCAGCGAGCCCGCGCGGACGGCCACCGCGCTCTTCGCCTACTGCGAACCGGGCGCCCGGAAGATCATCCTGGCGGGCGCCGGGCACGCCCCGCCGCTGCTCATCGGCGAGCACCGCACCGAGTACGTGGAGACCTCGCTGTCCGCGCCGCTCGGCATGCTCGCCTGCTGGGAGGCGCCGAGCGTGGAGATCGAGCCCGCTTCCGGAGAAACGGTGCTGCTGTACACCGACGGGCTGCTGCGCCGTACCGGTGACGCCATGGACCGCGCGTACGCCCGGCTGCACGCGGCCGCCGCCGGTGTGCCGCGGGCCGCCCGCGAGGACCCGGCCGCGATCGTGGACCACGTACTGCGGACCGTGCTGCCCGAGGAGGACCTCGGGAACACGGCCGGCCTCGGCGAGGACATCGTCCTGCTGGCTGCCCGTTTTGACTGATATATCACAGCCCTTCGGGGCCACTTCCTCTCGCACATACGATGGATGGGGTCCGTACCCGGTCCTGTCGTAGCTGAGGAGATGACGTGGCTGACGAGCTCACCCCGGAGACCCCGGAAGAAGAGCAGCCCAAGAAGACGCACAAGCAGCGCAAGAACGGGCTGTACCCGGGTCTCAGCGATGAACTCGCCGAGAACATGCGCACCGGCTGGGCGGACACCGAGCTGCACGGCCTGGAGCCCATCGCCCAGGCCGCGCACACCGCCGCGCGCCGCGCCGCGCTGTCCGCGAGCTTCCCCGGCGAGCGCCTCGTCATCCCCGCGGGCCGCCTCAAGACGCGCTCGAACGACACGGAGTACCCCTTCCGTGCTTCGACCGAGTACGCCTACCTGACCGGCGACCAGAGCGAGAACGGCGTCCTGGTCCTGGAGCCCACCGGCGCCACCGGCCACGACGCGACCATCTACCTGCTCCCCCGCTCCGACCGCGAGAACGGCGAGTTCTGGCTGTCCGGCCAGGGCGAGCTGTGGGTCGGCCGCCGCCACTCCCTCACCGAGGCCGAGCAGCTCCTGGGCCTCCCCGCGAAGGACGTCCGCACGCTGGCCGACGCCCTCACCGAGGCCACCGGCCCGGTCCGGATCGTCCGCGGCCACGACGCGGTCATCGAGGCGGCCCTGACCGACAAGGTCACCGCCGAGCGTGACGGCGAGCTGCGCGTGAACCTCTCCGAGGCGCGCGTGGTCAAGGACGCGTTCGAGATCGGCGAGCTGCAGAAGGCCGTCGACTCCACCGTCCGCGGTTTCGAGGACTGCGTGAAGGTCCTCGACAAGGCCGAGGCCACCAGCGAGCGCTACATCGAGGGCACGTTCTTCCTGCGCGCCCGCGTCGACGGCAACGACGTCGGCTACGGCTCGATCTGCGCCGCCGGCCCGCACGCCTGCACCCTGCACTGGGTCCGCAACGACGGTCCCGTCCGCTCGGGCGAGCTGCTGCTGCTGGACGCCGGTGTGGAGACCCAGTCGCTGTACACGGCGGACGTCACGCGCACCCTGCCGATCAACGGCCGGTTCACCGACATCCAGCGCAAGATCTACGACGCGGTGTACGAGGCCCAGGAGGCCGGGATCGCCGCCGTCCAGCCGGGCGGCAAGTTCCGCGACTTCCACGACGCCGCGCAGCGCGTGCTCGCCGAGAAGCTCGTCGAGTGGGGTCTGGTGGAGGGTCCGGTCGAGCGCGTCCTGGAGCTGGGCCTGCAGCGCCGCTGGACCCTGCACGGCACCGGCCACATGCTCGGCATGGACGTCCACGACTGTGCGGCCGCCCGCACCGAGGCGTATGTGGACGGCACCCTGGAGCCCGGCGTGTGCCTCACGGTCGAGCCCGGTCTGTACTTCCAGGCCGACGACCTGACCGTGCCGGAGGAGTACCGCGGCATCGGCGTGCGGATCGAGGACGACATCCTCGTCACCGAGGACGGCAACCGGAACCTGTCCGCGGCCCTGCCGCGCCGGTCCGACGAGGTCGAGAGCTGGATGGCCGCGCTGAAGGGCTGACCCTTCCGCCGCACGCCGTACACCGCCGATGGGCGGGGTCCCCTGTACCGGGACCCCGCCCATCGGCCGTTCAGGACGCCTTCAGCAGCGCTCCCTCGCGCCACTTCAGGATCTTGTCGAAGCTGACGACGGCGCCACGGCCCGGGCGGTTGCGGAAGCGGGCGTGATCGGCCAGTTCGGCGATGAGGGAGAGCCCGCGGCCGTGCTCCGCGAGCGAGGGTCTGTGACGGGTGACCGTCGCGGGCGGGAAGCCCGGGCCCGAATCGGTGACCTCGATCCGGCAGCGGTCGCCGTCGAGATAGGCCGTGACGCGGTACGCCGCGCAGGCCGCCGGAACAGGAGGAGCGGGGCCATCGCCCTCGGGGCCGCCGACGGCTCCGCCCTCGGCCACCGGCCCGCCGTGCTCCACCGCGTTCGCGCACGCCTCGCTCAGCGCCACCGACAGGTCGAAGGAGATGTCCGGGTCCACCCCCGCGGTCTCCATCGTCCCCAGCAGCAGCCGCCTGGCGAGCGGGACGCTCGCGGCCTCGCGCCTCAAGTGGAGAGACCACCAGATGCTCATACCGTTACCTATTGCCGCCCGGAGCACGGCGTAAGCCCCGAGCACCCGTCAGAGCGCTCATTCGGCCGATGTGACCCGCCCGGGCCCCGGTGTATGCGGTGGTACGGGGCCTTCCGGGGCTTTCCGGGCGCACCGGAAAGCGGCTCCGTCCAGGGGGACTCAAGGGACCTTCCGGACCTGCCGTATGGGAGACCTAAGCGCAGTGCGATGATGGCCCGGCCATGACTGCCCCCCACACGATGCGTGCAGGAGCCGGGCTCCGGATCCTGCGGGCCGCGGTGTTCACCGCGGTCTGTGTCGTGCTGTCCGCCGTCGGGCACGCCCTCGCCTCCTGCGCCACCGTTCCCTGGTGGTCGCTCTGCGCGGGCTTCCTGGCCGTCTTCGCGGTCGCGGCCCCGCTCGCGGGCCGTCGGCGCACCCTGCCGGGACTCGCCGGCGCTCTCGCCGTGGGCCAGTTGGGGCTGCACACGCTGTTCGGCCTGGGCCAGCACGGAGCGGCCGTCGCGGCTTCCTCCTCCCTGTCGGGGGGCGGCGCCGCGGGAGCCTCGGCGCGAGCGGCCTCGGACTCCTCGCTCGCGGCGCTGGCCGCCCGGCTGATCTGCGGGGGCAACTCCGTACCGCTCAGCCCGGCCGACGCCCGGCAGGTCCTGGAGCGCGCGGGGCTGAACCCGGACTCGCTCACCGCTCCGGCCCACAACGCCCACGCGCACATGGCGCAGGCGGCCGCGGAGCCCTCGGCCGGGCTGTTCAGCCTGTCGATGCTGCTGGGGCACCTGCTGGCCGCACTGGCCGCCGGCTGGCTGCTGAGCCGCGGGGACGCGGCCCTGTTCCGGCTCGTCGCCCTCTCCCGGCTCTCCACCCCGGCGGCCCCGGTCCGCGCCCTGCGCTCGGCCCTGGCCCTCGTACGCGCCCTCGTCGCCGGACTTCCGGGTACGCCCGGACGTACCCCGCGGGCGCCGCGCAGCACCCCGGACCGGGCCGTGGCCCCCGGCCGGGCGGCACTCCAGCACTCGGTGATCAGGCGCGGCCCGCCGGTGGCCCTCGCCCTCGCAGCCTGACGCGGCACCTCCGCTCCCCGGGACACCGGGGGAGCACCGGTGCCGCGAACTCCGCGCGCGCCTGCGCCCGGAGCCACCGTCACCCCTGCTTCCCGTGGAGTGTTCCCGCCATGAAGACCTCTCGCGTCTCCTTCGCCGCCGCCCTCGCCGCCGGTACCGTCCTCGTCCTGTCCGGCACCGCCTTCGCGCACGTCGGCATCCAGCCGGGCGAGGCCGCCAAGGGCGGCTACGCGACCATCAACTTCAAGGTCCCCAACGAGCGTGACAACGCCTCGACCACCAAGCTCGAGGTCAGCTTCCCGACCGACCACCCGCTCTCGTCCGTCATGCCGCAGGACGTCCCGGGCTGGACGGTCAGCGTCGAGAAGAGCAAGCTCGACAAGCCGCTCACGGTCCACGGCAAGCAGATCAACGAGGCCGTCACCAAGGTGACCTGGACCGGCGGCAAGATCGAGGCCGGCAAGTTCCAGCAGTTCCCGCTCTCGATCGGCCAGCTCCCCTCGGACGTCGACAAGCTGGTCTTCAAGGCCGTCCAGACGTACGACAACAACGAGGTCGTCCGCTGGATCGAAGAGGCCAAGGACGGCGCCGCCGAGCCGCAGAACCCGGCGCCCGTACTGAAGCTGACGGCCGCGGCCGCCGGGGCCGACCACCACGACGACGGTGACAAGAAGGCCGACGAGGCCAAGAACACCGAGCACGAGGACGGCGCCGAGAACAGCGCGGCGTCCGGCTCCGACACGACCGCGCGCGCCCTCGGCATCGCCGGCATCGTCGTCGGGCTCGGCGGGGTCGCCTTCGGCGTCGCCTCGCGCCGCCGCACGTCCTGACCGACGTCCCCAGCCATCCGAACCACCCCCGATCCCAGGGACATTCCCATGCGCACCGCACGTGTGACGGTCGCCGCCCTCGTGGCGGCGACCGCACTCGCCCTCACCGCCTGTGGCAGTGACACCGGCAAGAGCAAGTCGCTCGCGGAGGTCAACGCCCCCGCCAAGAGCAAGCCCGGCACGGTCCTCGACCGCCCCTTCGACAAGCCGGACCTGGTGCTCACCGACACCAACGGCAAGCCGTGGAGCCTGCGCGAGCAGACCAAGGGCAGGCCGACCCTCATCTACTTCGGTTACACCAACTGCCCGGACGTCTGCCCGCTGACGATGAGCAACATCGCCGTCGCCAAGAAGGCGCTGCCCCAGGCCGACCAGGACAACCTCCGGGTCGTCTTCGTCACGACCGACCCCGACCGGGACACTCCCGAGTCCCTCGGCAAGTGGCTCAAGGCCCAGGACCCGGCCTTCATCGGGCTCACCGGGGACTTCGCCACGATCCAGGCCGGCGCGCGCAGCCTCGGCATCGGCATCGAGGCCGCCACGAAGGAGGCCGACGGCAGCGTCGTCTCCATGCACGGCGCGCAGGTCATCGCCTTCTCCCCGAAGACCGACGAGGGCTACGTCCTCTACGGGGAGTCGGCCACCGCCGAGGACTACACCAAGGATCTGCCGAAGATCATCAAGGGAGAGAACCCGTGAACCGCCGCACCACCCGCACCCTCGCCGCCGCCCTCTCCCTGTCGGCAGCGCTCGCCATATCCGGCTGCTCCTCCGACTCCGGCTCCGACTCCGGCTCGGGCGACGGCAAGCCCAGCCTGTCCGTCAGCGGCGGCTACATGCCCGAACCGGTCAACGACAAGATGGCCGGCGCGTTCATGGTCATCAAGAACGACTCCGCGACGGCGGACAAGCTCACCGCCGTCACGAGCGCGCTCTCCGGCGACGTGACGATCCATGAGACCAAGGACCAGAAGATGCAGCAGGTCCAGTCTCTGGACGTGCCGGCCAAGGGCGAGCTGAAGCTGGCCCGCGGCGGCGACCACGTCATGTTCATGGGTCTGAAGAACCAGCCCAAGGTCGGCGACAAGGTCACCGTCGAACTGCGCTTCGAGAAGGCCGACCCGGTCAAGGTCGAGCTGGACGTGAAGGAACGCACGTACAAGCCGCAGAACGCCAACTGACGGACCGAGGGACTGACACGCCATGACGGCCACCGCCCCCGCCCCCTCCACGGCCCGCACGGCCGCGGCGGCACACCTGCCGCGGCTTCTGCTGGTCCTCGTGGCCCTGGCCGCGGCCCTGTTCACCGCGGCCGGACCGGCCTCGGCACATGCCGCGCTCACCGCGAGCGACCCCAAGGACGGGGCGGTGGTCGCCACGGCGCCCGCCCAGGTCACCCTCTCCTTCTCCGAAGCCGTCGCCATGAACGGCGACTCCATCCGCGTCATGGACCCCCAGGGCAAGCGGGTCGACACGGGCGAGCTGCGCGACATGTGCAGCGGCTCCACCATCCGTTACGGCACCGCGCTGCACACCGGGCTGCCCGACGGCACGTACACGGTGGCCTGGCAGGCGGTCTCCGCCGACAGCCACCCGGTTTCCGGCGCCTTCACCTTCTCCATCGGTGCCCCCTCCGCCACGAACGTCTCGCTGCCCTCGCAGGTGGCGGGCGGCGGGCCCGTGGGCATCGCCTACAACGTCGCGCGCTACGCCGCGTACGGCGGTTTCGCCGTGCTCGTCGGCGGCGCGGCCTTCATCCTGCTGTGCTGGCGTCGGGGTGCCGCCGAGCGGCCGCTGCAGAAACTCGTCCTGCGCGGGTGGGTCACCCTGACCGCCGCCACGCTCGTCATGCTGGTGCTGCGCAACTCCTACACCGGCTCGGGCAACTTCTCCGACGTCTTCGACCTCGACGGGCTCAAGGCCGTCCTGGAGACCAAGACCGGAGCGTCCCTGGTCTCCCGGCTGCTGCTGCTGGGTGCCGTGGCCCTCTTCATGGCCGTGCTCTTCGGCACCTTCGCCCGCAAGGTGCAGAGCAGCGACGAGAGCGAAGCGGACGCCAAGGACACCAGCGACCTCACCTTCGGCCTCGCCATCGGCGGGACCGTGGTGGCCGGTGGCATCGCCGCCACGTGGTCCCTGCCCGAACACGCCTCCACCGGCATCCAGCCGGGCATCGCCATGCCGGTCGACATCGTCCACCTGCTGGCCGTCGCCACCTGGCTCGGCGGGCTGGCCGCCCTGCTGATCGCGTTGCACAAGACGCCGCAGATCGAGCGAGCGGCCATCCGGCGCTTCTCCCGGGTCGCCTTCATCAGCGTCCTCGCCCTCACCGCCACCGGCATCTACCAGTCCTGGCGTCAGCTCGGCAGCTGGTCCGCGCTGACCGGGACCGAGTACGGCCGGTACCTCCTCATCAAGGTGGGCCTGGTCGCCGTACTGGTCGCCATCGCCTCGGTGTCCCGCAAGTGGACCGGCCGACTGGCGCAGGACACGGGCGGGCGGACCCCGGCGGTCGTCGCACCGCGCGATGTTTCACGTGAAACAGAGGCGACGGTCACCGTCCCGCCGAGCGCCAAGCGCGCCGCACAGCTGGCCCGGCAGCGGGCCGCCCGGCAGAACGCGCGGGACAAGCAGCTGCGGGACGCCGATCCCGACCGCGCGGGGCTGCGCCGCTCCGTCCTCGCCGAGGCGGGCGTCGCCGTCGTCCTGCTGGCGGTGGCCACCCTGCTGACCGGTACGGAACCCGGCCGGGCCGCCGAGCTGGAGGGCGCCCGGGCCGTGACCGCCGTGCCCAACCGGGCCGTCAAGATCACCCTGCCCTTCGACACGGGCGGCGAGAACGGCAAGGGCAGCGTCCGCATCCAGCTGGACCCGGGCCGGGTCGGCGCCAACACCCTGCACGTCTGGGTGGACTCCCCGGACGGCAAGCCCTACGACATCCCCGAGGTGAAGGTCGCCTTCACCCTCCCCGCCAAGGACATCGGCCCGCTGCCGCTCGCCCCCGATCACGCCGCCCCGGGACACTGGAGCGCCTCCGGCGTCCAGCTGCCGCTGGCAGGTGAATGGCGCATCGACGTGAGCGTCCGTACCTCCGACATCGACCAGACGACCGTCCAGAAGACCGTGAAGATCGGCTGAACAGCGTGACCGACAGCAACCCCGACATCGAGATCTCCCGGCGCCGACTGCTGGGCACCGTAGGCGCCGCGGGCGCCGCCGGGCTCGCACTCGGCGCCGCCGGCGGCGCCCTCGCGCATTCCGCGATCGCCGGCTCCGACGGGAGCGGCGGCAGTGGCGCGCCCGGCTCGTCGGCCGCCCTCGGCTCCACCGAGGTCGACTTCAACGGCGAGCACCAGGCGGGCATCACCACCCCGCTCCAGGCCAAGGGCCATGTCATGGCTTTCGACCTCGCTCCCGGAGCGGGCCGCAAGGAGGCCGTGGCCCTGATGCGCCGCTGGTCGGACAGCGCCCGTCGGCTGATGGCCGGTGAGGCGGCGGGGGCGGCCGACTCCGGGATCGCCCTGGACGCCGGACCGTGCTCGCTCACCATCACCTTCGGCTTCGGCCACTCCTTCTTCGAGCGCACCGGTCTCACCGCCCGGCGGCCCGCCGCGCTCGACCCGCTTCCGGAGTTCTCCGCGGACCGGCTCGACCCCCAGCGCGGCAACGGCGACCTGTGGATCCAGATCGGTGCCAATGACGGGCTCGTCGCCTTCCACGCGCTGCGCACCCTGCAGAAGGACGCCGGGGAGGCGGCCCGCGTCCGCTGGCAGATGAACGGCTTCAACCGCACTCCGGGGGCCACGGCCAAGCCCATGACCGCCCGGAACCTCATGGGCCAGATCGACGGCACAGGGAACCCCAAGCCGTCCGAGGCCGACTTCGACAAGCGGATCTTCGTGCCCGGCGCCGGCCCCGGGCCCGCCGAGCACGCGTGGATGGCCGGGGGTTCGTACGCCGTCGTCCGGCGCATCCGGATGCTCCTCGACGACTGGGACAAGCAGTCCCTCGCCCAGCAGGAGCAGGTGATCGGCCGGAAGAAGGCCGATGGAGCTCCCCTGACGGGTGGCACCGAGACCACGAAGCTGGACCTGGACGCCTTCGGGAGCGACGGGAAGCCGGTGATCCCCTCCAACGCCCACGCCCGGATCTCCGCCCCCGCGCAGAACGGCGGGGCCGCCATGCTCCGGCGCCCCTTCTCCTTCCACGACGGCATCGGCGCCGACGGCACTCCGGACGCCGGTCTCCTCTTCATCTGCTGGCAGGCCGACCCGCTGCGCGGCTTCGTCCCCGTCCAGCGCAAGCTCGACCGGGGCGACGCCCTGTCCGCGTTCATCCGTCACGAGGCGAGCGGGCTGTACGCCGTCCCGCGCGGGCCCCGCAGCGAGGAGTACGTGGGACAGCCGCTGCTCGAAGGGTGAACCGCACCTCGGGGCCCGGGGACGCGGCATTAGGCTGATCACATGTCGGCCACCCGCTTCACGTATCTCGGTCCCGAGGGCACTTTCACCGAAGCCGCCCTGCGCACACTGCCGGAAGCCGCGACCAGGGAACTCGTTCCCATGGTGTCGGTCCCGGCGGCGCTCGACGCCGTACGGAACGGGGAGGCGGCAGCGGCACTGGTCCCGATCGAGAACTCGGTCGAGGGCGGTGTCACCGCCACCCTCGACGAGCTGTCCTCCGGCGAACCCCTGATGATCTACCGCGAGGTGCTGCTGCCCATCGCCTTCGCGCTGCTGGTGCGTCCCGGGACCAAGCTCTCGGACGTCAAGACCGTCACCGGACACCCGGTCGCCCAGCCGCAGGTCCGCAACTGGCTGCGCGCCAACCTGCCGGACGCCCTGTGGGAATCCGCCGCCTCCAACGCGGACGGCGCCCGGCTCGTCCAGGAGGGCCGCTTCGACGCCGCCTTCGCGGGCGAGTTCGCGGCCGCCACCTACGGGCTGGAAGCCCTCGTCACCGAGATCCACGACGCGGAGAACGCGGAGACCCGCTTCGTCCTGGTCGGCCGACCGGCCCGGCCGGCGGCGCCGACCGGAGCGGACAAGACCTCCGTCGTGCTGTGGCTCGGCGAGGACCACCCCGGTGCGCTCCTCGAACTCCTCCAGGAGTTCGCCGTCCGCGGGGTCAACCTGATGCTGATCCAGTCGCGGCCCACCGGCGAGGGGATCGGCAACTACTGCTTCGCCGTCGACGCCGAGGGCCACATCTCCGACCGCCGGGTCAGCGAGGCCCTCATGGGACTCAAGCGCACCTGCCCCCAGGTCCGCTTCCTCGGTTCCTACCCGCGGGCGGGCGTCGCTCTGAGTGAGGTGCGGCAGGCTCGGCCCGGCACCTCGGATGGCGATTTCACGGCCGCCTCCGACTGGCTGACTCGTTGCCTCGACGGCCGGGCCTAGCTCCACGCACAGGGCGGCGCACCTTATCCACAGAGTTATCCACAGGAGACGGTGGAGACCTGGGGACAAGTCGACAGGGCGGCGCGACAAGGTCGACAAATCGGTCGGGGCCTCAGGTTTCGCGCTGGAGAGCGGAGGGTGAACGGCGTCACCTCCGCATCACTGATCAACTCTTTGGGGCGAGTCATTCCCACCCGAATGAGTGTGTGAGGGGGGTTTGGGCCCTGATTCACCCCGCCTCCGCGCCGCTTGGGAATGATCTCCTTTCGTGTCCACAGATGCGGCACACAGCCTGTGGATAAGCCTGTCGGGATCGCAATTCCTGTGGACAAGAGGGCGCTCCACCGCTGCTCAGCCGCCCGCCCGAGCGCGGGTGGAGTGCCCCTTTTCAGGGATTCGGGCAGTTTTATGGGCCTGGGATTGCCCGCGGATCAGCCCGGCGGGGAGGTCCACTTCCGGCCACGCGGCAGGAGTTTTGCATTCACGGCAATTGGGACATAGCGACACGCAGCGTTATATCGGTGCGGGGCCCCGAAGTCAGCCCGGTAGCCTGGTGGGGTGATTGACCTCCGGCTGCTCCGTGAAGACCCTGACCGTGTCCGCGCCTCGCAGCGCGCCCGTGGAGAGGACGTCGACCTCGTCGACGCACTGCTCTCCGCCGACGAGCGCCGCAGGTCGTCCGGCTCCCGCTTCGACGAGCTGCGCAACGAGCAGAGGTCGTTGGGCAAGCTCATCCCGAAGGCCTCCGCCGAGGAGCGGGCCGAGCTGCTGAAGAAGGCCGAACAGCTCAAGACCGACGTCAAGACCGCCGAGGCCGAGCAGAAGGAGGCGGACGAGACCGCGAAGCGGCTGCTCCTCCAGCTCGGCAACATCGTGCACCCGGACGTCCCCGTCGGCGGGGAAGAGGACTTCACCGTCCTGGAGACCCACGGCACGATCCGCGACTTCGGTGCCGAGGGCTTCGAGCCCAAGGACCACTTGGAGCTCGGCGAGTCCCTCGGTGCCATCGACGTCGAGCGCGGCGCGAAGGTCTCCGGCTCGCGCTTCTACTACCTCACCGGCGTCGGCGCCCTGCTGGAACTCGCCCTGGTGAACGCGGCGATCGCACAGGCGGGCGAGGCCGGCTTCATCCCGATGCTCACCCCCGCGCTGGTCCGCCCGCGCGCCATGGAGGGCACCGGCTTCCTCGGCCAGGCCGCGGAGAACGTGTACCACCTGGAGAAGGACGACTACTACCTCGTCGGCACCTCCGAGGTCCCGCTCGCCGCGTACCACATGGACGAGATCCTCGAGGCGGACCAGCTGCCGCTGCGATACGCCGGCTTCTCGCCGTGCTTCCGCCGCGAGGCCGGTACGTACGGCAAGGACACCCGGGGCATCTTCCGCGTCCACCAGTTCGACAAGGTCGAGATGTTCTCGTACGTCGCGCCGGAGGACGCCGAGGCCGAGCACCAGCGTCTCCTGGGCTGGGAGAAGCAGTGGCTCACCGCCCTCGAGCTGCCCTTCCAGGTGATCGACGTCGCCACGGGCGACCTGGGCTCCTCCGCCTCCCGCAAGTTCGACTGCGAGGCGTGGATCCCGACGCAGGGCAAGTACCGCGAGCTGACCTCCGCCTCGAACTGTGACGGCTTCCAGGCCCGCCGCCTGTCCGTGCGCATGCGGGAGAACAAGGACGGCAAGAAGGTCATGCGGCCGCTGTCCACGCTGAACGGCACCCTGTGCGCCGTGCCCCGCACCATCGTGGCGATCCTGGAGAACCACCAGCAGGCCGACGGTTCGGTGCGGGTGCCTCCGGTGCTCCGTCCGTACCTCGGCGGCCGCGAGGTCCTGGAGCCGATCTCCAAGTGAGCCCGAGCCCGGCACCCTTCCCGTACAAGCTCGTCGCGACCGATCTCGACGGCACGCTGCTGCGTGACGACGACACGGTCTCGGAACGCACCCGCGAGGCGCTGGCCGCGGCCACGGCGGCGGGTGCGGTGCACATCATCGTCACCGGCCGGGCCGTGCCCTGGACCCGGCACGTGCTGGACGATCTCGGCTACCAGGGGATCGCGGTGTGCGGGCAGGGTGCCCAGGTGTACGACGCCGGAGCGCACAGGCTCCTCACCTCGGTGACGCTGGACCGGCAGCTCGCCGGTCTGGCGCTCGCCAAGCTCGAGGCCGAGGTGGGGCCGCTGGCCCTCGCGGCGAGCCGCGACGGGGTGGACGGCGAGGTGCTGTTCGGTCCCGGCTACCAGGTGCAGGAAGGCCTCCCCGCGGTCTACCTGAAGGACACCACGGAGGTCTGGACGGCTCCGCTGAACAAGCTGTACATCCAGCACCCCGGGCTCGACGACGACGAGCTGGTCCAGGTGGCACGCGCGACCGTGGGCAGCCTCGTGGATGTGGTGATGGCCGGACCGGGGATAGTGGAGATCCTCCCGCTGGGCCTGAGCAAGGCCACCGGTCTGTCGCTGGCCGCGCGCCGGCTGGGGGTGAAGGCGGCGCAGACGATCGCCTTCGGTGACATGCCCAACGACATCCCCATGTTCGGATGGGCCGCGCACGGCGTGGCGATGGCCAACGCGCACGCGGAGCTGAAGGCGGTGGCCGACGAGGTGACCACGTCGAACCAGGCCGACGGTATCGCGGTGGTGCTGGAGCGTCTGCTCGGCGCCGCCTGAGCGCGACGACCGCAGGGAAGGTCCGGGACGGCCCGCGCCGCGAGGCGCGCTCGAAGTGGCTGCCCCGGACCTTTTTGGTGCTCCCCGCACTCCTCACTCTGCCCCCGCTCCGTGTCCCTTACCAGCGAATTAACCGCTGGTCGGGCACCGTCCGGCCCCGTCATGTTTCACGTGAAACACGCTGCCGGTCGGAGTGCGCGCGCCCGTGTCCGTGCGCGTGGGAAAGGGAGTGCGGGTGGGGGTGCCGGGTGAGGGGCCAGGCGAGCAGGCCGATGGAGAGGGCGATGGCGTGCCCGGCGTCGGTGAAGGTCCCACCGGTGACGAGGGGGATCCCGAAGAAGGCGACGGCCCCGGCCAGGTAGAACCATCTCCAGGGGTTCGGAAGCCGGTAGGTGAGGACCCCGATGGCCGCGGCCAGGCCGTAGCTCACCCCGATGTCGACGACATGGGCCATGCTGCGCGGAGCCCGGTGGTGCTGGATCGCGGTGAGGACGAGCTGCTGGCTGATCAGGGTGGCGACGACATGGGCGCTGGCGACGATCACCAGCCAGCGCAGCGTCCCGAGCCAGCGTTCCACCGAGGCGTGGAACACCTCGAAGAGCACGGCGTAGAGGGCCAGTGAGGCCGGATTCTCGATCCAGAAAGCACTGCCGATCAGCGCCTGGACGGGGTGCTTGACGAGCTGCTGGATGTTGCTGCTGTTGCGGTGGAACAGGAAGTGGTCGACCCCGTCCGGGGAGACGGCCACGACGATGCTGGTGATGGCGATGATCAGCAGCCAGGTGTGCGTACCGGGCGAGGCCCGGATCCAGGACCACACGGGCCTGGAGGGCTCGGGCTCGGTGTGCGGCAGCATGCCCCGATCATGACGCGCAAAGCTGTGCCCCGCCCGGCATGTGGGCCGGGCGGGGCACAGGTCGCGTGGAGCGGTGGGGCGGGCTCCTACTCCTCGCCCGCCAGGGTCAGTCGGCGCAGCTTCTGACCTGCGTAGACGGTGGCGCCCACGGTGACGGCGGCGAGCAGGACGGCCGCGGTGGTCAGGCTGACGGAGGAGTCGACGTACCCGGGGCCGCTCACCTTCTCGGCCAGCGCGAGCGCCCACTGCTGGACGCTCAGGGTCTTGGCACCGGAGACCAGGCTGCCGAAGAGCGACTCCCAGATCAGGGCGTAGACGAGGCCGAAGACGACCGCGTGCCGGCTGACGGTGCCCAGCAGCAGGAACAGGGCGCTGTAGGCGATCGAGGCGACGAGCGCGGCGATCGTGTAGGCGACGGCGATCTGCTGGCCGTTGCCGTTGAGGATGAACCCGGCGATCAGGGTGGGAATCGCGGAGAAGGCCATCGTGACGGCGATCGCGATGATCAGCTTGGTCATGATGATCGTGGGCCGCTTCACCGGCTTGGCGAGCAGGTAGACGATCGAGCCGTCGTCGATCTCCGGGCCGATGGCACCGGTACCGGCGATGACACCGATCAGCGGCACCATCGTGGCGAGGGCGAAACCGCCGAGCAGATCGGCGGCGACCTTGTCGTCCACACCGGTGAAGGCACGGACGGCGATCGAGATGATGATCAGCAGGGCGGGCAGCGCGAAGAGGATCAGCGCGCGGCGGCGGCCGAGCAGGGCTCGGTAGGTGAGCCGGGCAACGGTGGGGTTGTACATCGGGTGCCAGCTCCTTTCAGGCCGCGACGAGGTAGGAGAAGACCGATTCGAGGGACTCGTCGGAGGGCGAGACCGTCGTCAGTCGGATGCCGTGCTCGCGGGCGACCCGCGGGAGCAGCTCGGTGAACCGCCCGAAGTCGACGGCCTGGATCCGCAGGGCGCCCTCCTTGAGGTCGACCTCGATCCCGGCGGTGGACGGGTCGGCGATCAGGGCCGCGGCGAGCGCCCGGTCGTCGGAGGAGCGGACCAGGTAGCGGTGCGGGCGGTCCGTCATCAGGCGGCGGATCTTGCGGAAGTCTCCGGAGGCCGCGTGGCGACCGGCGACGACCACCTCGATGTGCGAGGCGAGCTGTTCGACCTCCTCCAGGATGTGGGAGGAGAACAGGACGGTGCGGCCCTCCGCGCCCATCCGCCGCAGCAGTTCCATGAGCTGCATGCGCTGGCGGGGGTCCATGCCGTTGAAGGGCTCGTCGAGGAGCAGCACCGACGGGTCGTGGACGAGGGCCGAGGCCATCTTCACGCGCTGGCGCATGCCCTTGGAGTACGTCGAGATCTTGCGGTCCTGGGCGGACTCCATCTCGACGGTGGCCAGCGCCCGCTGGGCGGCCGCGTCGTCCAGGCCGTGCAGCTCGGCGTTGGCGACGACGAACTCGCGGCCGGTCAGGAAGTCGTACATGGCCTCGCGCTCGGGCACGACGCCCACGCTCTTGTAGATCTGCTCGTTCTGCCAGATCGGTGCGCCGTCGAGGGTGACGGTGCCGGTGGAGGGGGCGAGGAAGCCGCCCATCATGTTGATGAGGGTGGACTTCCCGGCGCCGTTGGGGCCGAGCAGCCCGGTCACTCCGGGGCCGATCCGCATGGTCACGTCGTTCACGGCGACGACGTTCCCGAACCAACGGGAGGTGTGGTCGATGTCGATGATGCTCACAGCCCGGCCTTCCGGTAGCGGGCCATCAGCGCGGCGTAGGAGCCGGCGATGAGGCCGAGTACGACCAGCAGATAGACGAAACCGATGCCGGCCGTGGGTCCTTCGCCGCCGGGGAAGGCGGAGGCGCCGCCGAGGAAGGCGGTCTGGACGCCGTCGATCAGGGTGATCGGGGAGAACAGGCCCATCCACTGGATCGCGTCGGTGGACCCGGTGTTGTAGGCGACGGCCTGCACCGTGGTGACGGCGCCGAAGGGGATGATCAGCATCCCGATGACGGCGGCGACGCCGAAGCCGCGGCGCGGGGTGAGCGCGGCCATGACCAGCCCGAGGCCGGCGAAGAGCAGCGAAAGCAGAAGTACCGACACCAGTCCCTGCCCGAATCCCTTCGCCTGGTGGGCGAAGTCGAACTTGGCCAGTAGCGCGCCGATGAACATGATCAGCAGCGGTACGGCGGTGAGGATGAAGAGCGCGGAGGCCATCGCCGCGAACTTGGCGAGGACGTAGTCGACGCGCTCGATGGGCCGCGAGAAGTACAGCGGGACCGTCTTGAAACGCAGGTCCCGGGAGACCGACTGCGGTGCCTGGGAGGCGAGGTACAGCCCGATGATCACCTGGGTGGTCAGGGCGTACGTCGTGTACTTGATCGGCAGGTCGGTATTGCCGGGGACCGCGATCGCGACCGCGACCATGATCAGCGCGGGGACGCACATCACCCCGAAGAGGATCATCGGGAGGACCTTGGACTTGGCGGAGCGGCCGAGCCCGTAGGAGCCCCGCAGGGACTGCGAGTACAGCGAGGTGCGCGCGTACGCGCGGCCGAGCCGGGAGCCCTCGTAGGACCGGTAGCCGATGTTGTGGATCTGGGTCGAGGTGTCAGGCGCCATCGGAACCGGCTCCCTTCTGCTGGTCGTGGTCGCGGAAGACCTCCGCGATGTGGTGGCGGCGCTGCTCCATGCGGACCAGGCCGAGGCCGAGACCGGCCACGGTGTCGCGGATGGTGTCGTTGGTGTCCTCGCCGGTGGCCTCGACGAGCAGGATGTGGCCCGCGCCGGGCAGGCCCTGCTCCTCGGCCGCGTGCAGGGTGAGGCCCGCCTCGGTGAGCGCCTTGCGCAGCGCGGCGGTCCCGTCGGGGTGGGAGTCGGTGTCGGTGACCTCGACCGCGAGGGTCGCGGTGGTCTGGGTGAAGTCGCTGGTGGAGCTGGAGCGCAGCAGCTTGCCGCCGTCGACGACGACCACGTGGTCGCAGGTCCGCTCCAGCTCTCCGAGGAGGTGGGAGGTGACCAGGACCGAGATGCCGAAGTCGGTGTGGACGCGGCGGATCAGGTCGAGCATCTCGTCACGGCCGACCGGGTCGAGGCCGTTGGTGGGCTCGTCGAGGAGGACCAGCTGCGGGTCGTGGACGAGCGCCTGGGCCAGCTTGACGCGCTGCTTCATGCCGGTGGAGTAGCCGCCGATGGGGCGGTAGCGCTCTTCGTAGAGGCCGACGTGGCGCAGGGTGTCGGCGGTCCGCTCGCGGGCGGCGGTCGGCGGCAGACCCGACATGCGGGCCATGTGCACGACGAACTCGGTGGCCGAGACGTCGGGTGGCAGGCAGTCGTGCTCGGGCATGTAGCCGACGCGTTCACGGATGGCACTGCCATGCGTGGCGACATCGAGCCCGAGCACGGCGGCGCGGCCCTCGGTGGCGGGGGACAGTCCCAGCAGGATCTTGATCAGCGTGGACTTGCCGGCTCCGTTGGCACCCACGAGGCCGGTTACGCCGGCCCCGATGTCCAGGGAGAGCCGGTCGAGGGCGGTCACTCGGGGGTACCGCTTGCTCAGGCTTTCGGTCGCGATGACAGTCACGGAACCGACGTTAGTGCGCGGGCCCGCGCGGATCGTCAGACCTGGAGCGGGATTCCGTATCCCCCTTCAGGAGTACGGGGCCTGCCGGAAGACTGATGCGGTTGTCCACACCGCGGGACTTTTCCACAGGTCCGTGCACGGCCCTTGACGTGATCTCCAACCATTGTCACATTCATCAGTGTCAAGTTACGGACGCGTACGGCTACACGGACGGACGGCTGGCATGGCAGGGGACACCAAGCAACGGGGCACCGGGCGGGCGGCCGGGGTGCGGGCCGCGGATCTCGACGGATTCAGGGAAGTCCAGCGCCTGGCCTACGCCTGCGCCGAGGCGGTCGCGGCGCAGCTCAGGCCCGGCGTGACCGAGCGCGAGGCGGCGCGGATGCAGCGCGACTGGCTGCGCGAGCGCGGGGTGCGGGACTGGTTCCACCTGCCCTTCGCCTGGTTCGGGGACCGCACCGCCTTCGTGGGTTTCCGGATCCCGCTCCAGTTCTTCCCCACGAACCGGAAGCTGGAGCCGGGGATGCCGTTCATCCTCGACATGGCGCCCGTCCACAAGGGGTACACGGCCGACGTCGGCTACTCCGGCTGCCTCGGGCTCAACCCCGTGCACGACCGGCTGCTCTCCGACCTCGGGGCGCACCGCGAGCTGATCCTGGAGCAGGTGCGCGAGCGGCGTTCGCTGCGCGACATCTACGAGGACGTCGAGCGGCTGATGGTCCGGCAGGGGTACGCCAACCGGCACCGCGCCTATCCCTTCGGGGTGATCGCGCACAAGGTGGACCGGGTCGCCGAGCGGCGCTGGTCGCCGACCGTCTTCGGCTTCGGCACCCAGGCCCTGAAGGGGCTGGCCGGTGACGTCCTGCACGGGCACCGTGAAGGATGGTCCCCGCTGTGGAGCCCGTACTCCTTCTCCGACCACCCGCCGCAGCCCGGCCTGTGGGCGGTGGAGCCGCACCTGGGGTTCCGGGGCACCGGCGCGAAGTTCGAGGAGATCCTGGTCGTCACCGACTCCCGGGATCCCCAGGAGAGCGCGTTCTGGCTTGATGACGATCTGCCGCACGTGCGGCGTTGGGCGGAGGAGAAGGCGGCGTGAGCGAGATGCGACTGGCGGGAGCGCGGGAGCGCCGGGTGAGCACCGGCGGGGTCGAGCTGTGCGTGGTGGAGCTGGGCGACGCCGAGCGGCCGACCGTGGTGCTGGTGCACGGGTACCCGGACAGCAAGGAGGTCTGGTCGGAGGTCGCCGAGCGCCTGGCGGAGCGCTTCCATGTGGTGCTCTACGACGTGCGCGGGCACGGCAGGTCCACGGCGCCCGTGCCGCTGCGCGGCGGTTTCACCCTGGAGAAGCTGACGGACGACTTCCTGGCGGTGGCGGACGCCGTGAGCCCGGACCGGCCGGTGCACCTGGTCGGGCACGACTGGGGATCCGTACAGGGCTGGGAATTCGCAACCGTGCGGCGCACGGAGGGGCGGATCGCCTCCTTCACCTCGATGTCCGGTCCCTCGCTCGACCACTTCGGGCACTGGATCAAGAAGCGGATGGCCAGGCCGACCCCGCGCCGGGCCGCGCAGCTGCTGGGGCAGGGTGCCAAGTCCTGGTACGTGTACATGCTGCACACCCCGGTGCTCCCGGAGCTGGCCTGGCGCGGGCCGCTCGGCAAGCGGTGGCCCGCGATGCTGGAGCGGCTGGAGAACATCCCCGCCGGCGACTACCCGACGGGGTCGCTGCCCTCGGACGCGGCGAACGGCGCCTGGCTCTACCGGGACAACATCCGGCCGCGGCTGCGCCGCCCGCGCGCCGACGCGTACGCGCACGTACCGGTGCAGCTGATCACCCCGACCGGGGACGCGTTCCTGTCGGAGCGGCTCTACGACGACCTGGAGCTGTGGGCGCCCGATCTGCTGCGCCGGACCCTGGCGGCCAAGCACTGGGTGCCGCGGACCCGGCCGGACCAGCTGGCCGCGTGGATCGGTGAGTTCGTCACCTCCCGGGAGGAGCCCGCGACCCGGGCGCCGGAGCGCAAGGCCCCGGGGAGGTACGCCGACCGGTTCGGCGGACAGCTCGTCCTGGTCACCGGCGCCGCCAGCGGCATCGGGCGGGCCACGGCCTTCGCGTTCGCCGAGGCGGGCGCCCGGGTGGTGGCCGTGGACCGCGACGGCGAAGGGGCCTCCCGGACGGCCGAGATGGCCCGCCTCGTGGGCGCACCGGCGGCCTGGGGCGAATGCGTCGACGTGAGCGACGAGCAGGCGATGGAGAAGCTCGCGGTGAAGGTCGCCGCCGAGTACGGAATCGTCGACGTCCTGGTCAACAACGCCGGGATCGGGCTCTCCGGACCGTTCCTGGAGACCAGCTCGGAGGACTGGAAGAAGGTCCTCGACGTCAACCTGTGGGGCGTCATCCACGGCTGCCGGATCTTCGGGAAGCAGATGGCCGACCGCGGGCAGGGCGGCCACATCGTCAACACCGCGTCCGCCGCGGCCTACCTGCCCACCAGGAGCCTGCCCGCCTACAGCACCTCGAAGGCGGCGGTGCTGATGCTCTCGGAGTGTCTGCGCGCCGAACTGGCGGACCGGTCGATCGGGGTCTCGGCGATCTGCCCCGGCATCGTCAACACCAACATCACCGCCACCTCCCGGTTCACCGGGGTGGACGCCGCCGAGGAGAAGCGCCGCCAGCAGAGGTCCTCGCGGCTGTACGGGCTGCGCAACTTCCCGCCGGAGAAGGTCGCCGACGCGATCCTGCTGGCCGTGGTCAAGAACCAGGCGGTCGTGCCCGTGACGCCCGAGTCCAAGAGCGCCCTCTGGTTGTCCCGCTTCGCCCCCGGAGCGCTGCGGGCCTTCGCGAAGCTGGAGCCCCGGCTGTGAGCGGGGCCTATCGGATCGTCCCGCGCCGGGTGGCCTTCGACTGGCGGACCACCCCGCTGCACTGGATACCGGACGAGCCCACGGCCACCCATGTGATCAATGTGCTGCACCTGCTGCTGCCCGCGCGGGAGTGGCTGCGCTTCCGGCTCTCGCTGGTCGCCGCGATCGAGCAGTTCACGGCCGTCCTCGGCGACTGGGTGCTGCGCGCCGAGGGGCTCGACCGGGCCGGCGCGGACGAGGTCATGCTGGACCTGCTGCGCTGGCACGGCGCGGAGGAGGTGGAGCACCGCTCCGTCGCCTTCGACATGTACCAGCACTGCGGGGGCAGCGGCGCGGCCCGCTACGCGCGCCGGATCGAGGGAATGGCCGTGGTGGCCCCGGTGCTGGCCTGGCTGTGGGTGTGGGGGACGGCGTACCTCATACGCAACGACCCCGAACTGGCCGGACGGCTGCGGTATTCGCTGCGCGCCCACAACCAGGCCGTCGCCAAGGGACTGCTGCCGACCTGGAGAGAGCTGGGCGCGGCCATACCCCGCTACTTCCGGCGGTCGTACCATCCCTCGCAGGAGGGCTCGCTGCGCAGGGCGGTCGAGTACCTGACGACTTCGCCTGCCGCCCGCGCCGCGGCGGGAGCGGTCGGCCGAGCCGCCATGTCGTAGGGCCTGTCGTGGGCCCCTCGTGGGCCTGTCGTAGGGAGTGGGATTGTCCGATCAGGCGGTAGCCGAGTACCGGATCGAGGATCTGGCGCACCACAGCGGAGCGACGGTGCGCACGATCCGGGCGTACCAGGACCGCGGCCTGCTGCCGAAGCCGGAGCGGCGCGGCCGGTCCAACGTGTACCGGGACACGCACCTGGCGCGGCTGCGCCAGATCGCCGACCTGCTGGACCGCGGCTACACCCTGGCCTCCATCAAGGAGCTGCTGGAGGCCTGGGACGCCGGGCGCGGGCTGGGCGGCGTACTCGGGCTGGTCGCCGAGGTGCACGGGCCGTGGACGGACGAGGAGGCGGCCCGGATCAGCCGGGCCGAGCTGAACGAGCGGTTCGGCGGCACGCCGGACGACACGGCGGTGGACGAGGCCTGCGAACTGGGCGTCCTGGAGCGGATCCCGGGGCGGGAGGACGAGTTCCTGGTCCCCTCGCCCCAGGAGCTGGCGGTGGCCGCGGAGCTGTATGCGGCCGGGGTGCCGCTGTCGGCCATCACGGGCCACCTGCGGGAACTGCGCGGCCAGGTGGAACACATCGCCTCGCGCTTCCTGGAGTTCACCACCGAGCACGTCTTCGCCCGCTACCTCGGCCACCACACCGACGCGACCGCCGCCATCGACCCCGCGTGCGCGGTGGAGCTGACCCTGACGGACGCCGCGGCGACCGCCGCGGCCGCCATGGTGCGCAGACTGCGTCCGCTGGCCCAGCAGACGGTGGACGCCGAGCTGGCCCGGGCCATGCAGACGCTCGCGACCCGGCACCTCCAGCGGCACCTGGGGGCGGTCGGGCCGCCGCAGCCGCCGGGCCCCTCTCCGGTGGCGCTGCCGACCGAGACCGTACGGGCGGTGCAGGAGCTGGTCGGGGCCGACCACGTCGCGGACTTCGTCCGGGCCGCGACGGAGCGGGAGTTGCAGGCCCGGACGATGAACGCGCTGGCGCGGCGCGGCGGTTAGTTTCCACAGGGCGGTCACCCGTTTGCCGACAAAACCCACCGAAACAGCTGTGGACAAGTGGGTCCGGCCTGTGGACAGGTCATCCGGCGCGTACGTAACCGGAGGCGTCACCCGGGCCGACGCCCGCGCCCGCACCGTCGCCCGCACCCACGCCCGCGCCGTCGCCCGCACCACCGGCAGCCCCCGCGGGGCGGTTCCCGTAGAGGAGGGCCGCGAGGGCGAGGCCCAGGATCCCGCCGACCAGCTGCGCCGCGACGAACCCGGGCAGCGACTGCGGCGCGATCCCGGTGAAGGAGTCACTGAAGGCGCGCCCCACGGTGCCGGCCGGGTTGGCGAAGGACCCCGACGAGGTGAACCAGATCGCGGCGGCGATGTACCCGGCCACCGCGGCCGGGATGAGCCTCGCCCGCCCGATCCGCCCGAGCCCCTGGATGACGAGGACCAGCCCTGCGGTGGCGACGACCTCGCCGATCAGCAGGTGCCCGCCGCCCCGGACCTGGGTGGCGAAGGTGCCCGGTACCCGCCCGAACATGGTCTCGGCGAGCACCGCGCCGCCGATGGCCCCCGCGGTCTGGGCCGCGGTGTAGACGAGGGCCTCGCGCCCGCCCAGACCCTCGCCGCCGCCGCGCCCGGCCCACCAGGAGGTGAGGCTGACCACGGGGTTCAGGTGCGCCCCGGACAGGGGGCCCAGCAGAGTGATGATCAGACCGAGTCCGATCGCCGAGGCCAGCGAGTTGGCGACCAGGGCCACGCCGGTGTCCCGGCTCAGGGCGGCGGCCTGGATGCCGGATCCGATCACGACGACGAGGAGCCCGCAGGTGCCGACGAGTTCGGCGGCGGCGCGGCGCGGCAGAGAGGCCGTGGCGACGGCCGCGGCCGGTGCGGCCAGGGCCGCCGGTGTGGTCAGGGCCGGTGTGGTCGAAGCCGGTGCGGCCAGGGCCGGTGTGGTCGAAGCCGGTGTGGTCATGGTTCCTCCCCCGGGGTCAGGTGCAACGGAAAACATATTCCGTATACCGAAAGCGCGATAGGGGGGCCTAGCGGGCACAGGGGACCGAACAGGGGACCGCGTCGGCGGAATCCGCCCGCAGCCGAGGGGACACAAACCCTTTGGCCTGCCGCCCTCCACCGGGCACCCTGGCCTCCATGGACGAGAAACGCACCGTGAAGGTGTCCAAATACGTCTCGAAACACCTGCGGCATCAGCCGGAACGGATCGGACTGGTGCTCGACGCCCAGGGCTGGGTGGAGATCGACGACCTCCTGCGCGCGGCCGCGGACCACCGCTTCCCCTTCACCCGGGCCGAGCTCGACCACGTCGTCGCCACCAATGACAAACAGCGCTTCGCCGTGGCGGGCACCCGCATCCGGGCCAGCCAGGGCCACACCGTCGACGTCGACCTCGGCCTCCCCGAGGCCGAACCGCCCGCGTACCTCTACCACGGCACCGTCGCCGCCGCCCTCGGCCCGATCCGCGCCGAGGGCCTGCGCCCGATGCGGCGCCACCACGTCCACCTCTCCTCCGACCGCGAAACCGCCACCCGCGTGGGCGCGCGGCGCGGCCGGCCGGTGGTGCTCAGCGTGGACGCGGGCGCGATGCGGACGGCCGGGCACGTGTTCCGGGTCAGCGCGAACGGGGTGTGGCTGGTGGAATCCGTCCCTCCGGAATTCCTGCGCCTGCCGTAGCCCGCCCGGCGCACCCGGGGCGGAATGCCCCCCGCCGGAAACACCCGCGAGAACGGCCCGGAATTCCCTGAGTGATTGTCAGAGCCGCCCCCTAACCTGGTGCGCACGGTCGGTGAGGGGGGGTACCTCGCGATCGCCGGACAACCCCTGCACACGCGAGGTGACCTTCCATGTCCTCCACCATCCCGCCGGCCGAGGCAGCCGAGACGCCGGAGAGCCCCGGCGGCGCAGGTCTGCCCGAGCCGGTGGCCAGCTCCTTCCAGGTCGACCTGCGCGGACTCGTCGACCTGCTCTCCCACCACCTCTACTCCAGCCCGCGCGTGTACGTCCGCGAGCTGCTCCAGAACGCGGTGGACGCCATCACCGCCCGCCAGGCCCACGACCCGGGCGCGGTGGTCCGTATCCGGCTGTCCGCCGGAGCCGGACGGGTCTCCATCGAGGACACCGGCATCGGCCTGACCGCCGCCGAGGCGCATTCGCTGCTCGCCACCATCGGCCGCAGCTCCAAGCGCGGCGGCGAGCACGGGCTGGAGACCACCCGCCAGGAGTTCCTGGGCCAGTTCGGCATAGGCCTGCTCGCCTGCTTCGTCATCGCCCGCCGGATCCGCGTCGTCACCCGGTCCGCCCGCGACCCGCAGGCCGCGCCCGTCGAGTGGCTCGCCACCGACGACGGCTCGTACACCGTGCGCGAACTCCCCCACGAGGCCCGCCCCGAGCCCGGCACCACCGTCCACCTGGAGGCGCGGCCCGGCGCCGAGGAATGGACCGTGCCCGCGCAGGTCGAGCAGCTGGCCCGTGACTACGGCTCCCTGCTGCCCTACGACATCACCTTCCGGGACACGTCGGACGGCGCCCCGGACGACGCGGCCGCCGCCCCGCGCCCGATCACCGACCGGCCCGCCGTCTGGGACCGCCCGTACCCCACCCCCGCCGCCCGCCGGACCGCCCTCGCCGGACACTGCGCGCGCCTCTTCGGCTTCAGCCCCCTCGACAGCATCGACCTCGACCTGCCGGTCGCGGGCGTGCGCGGCGTGGCGTACGTGCTCCCCGAACCCACCAGCCCCGCCCACCGGTCCGGACACCGCGTCCACCTCAAGGGCATGCTGCTCACCGACCAGGCCGACAATCTGCTCCCGGACTGGGCCTTCTTCGTCCGCGCCGTCCTCGACACGGACACCCTGCGGCCCACCGCCTCCCGCGAGAACCTCTACGACGACGAGACCCTCGCCGCCGTGCGCGAAGCCCTCGGCGCCCGCATCCGCACCTGGCTGGCCGAACTCGCCGCCAGTGAGCCCGAGCGGCTCGCGGCCTTCCTGCGCGTCCACCACCTCGGCGTGAAGTCCCTCGCCCGGCACGACGCCGAGCTGCTCGGGCTGATGCTGCCGTGGCTGCCGTTCGAGACGAGCGACGGCTCCATGAGCCTGGAGGAGTTCGCCGCCGCGCACACCGACATCCACTTCACGCGCACGGTCGAGGAGTTCCGCCAGATCGCCCCGATCGCGGCCGCCCACGGGCTGGGCGTGATCAACGCCGGATACACCTACGACGCCGACCTGCTGGCCCTGCTGCCCGCCGTACGCCCCGGCATCAAGGTCACCGAGCTGGACGCCGGCGCCGTCACGGACCGGCTCGATCCCGTCCCCGCCGAAGCCGAGCTGGCCCTCACCGGTTTCCTCTCCACCGCGCGGATCCGGCTGGAGGCGCAGAGCTGTGACGTCGTACTGCGCGCCTTCCAGCCCGTCGGCGTGCCCGCCCTCCACCTCGACGACCGCCAGGCCCGCCAGGAGCGCGACCGGGTGAGCGCGCAGGAGAGCGCCGATTCCCTGTGGAGCGGGATCCTGGGCTCCCTGCGCGGCTCCGCCCCGCGGGCCCGCCTCGTGCTCAACCACAACAACCCGCTGGTCCGCCGGATCGCCTCGATCCCGGACGGGGAACTGGCCGGTACCGCGGTCGAGTCGCTGTACGGACAGGCCCTGCTGATGGCACAGCGCCCGCTGCGCCCGGCCGATTCCAGCCTGCTCAACCGGGCCTTCCTCGGGCTGCTCGAATGGGCGACCCACTCCGCCGGAACCGAAGGGACCCAGAAGTGAGCGCGATGACCCCCGAGCAGATCCGCCAGGGTCTCGAGGACAACCCGCACCTGCCCAACGGCGCCGCGCGCAACGCGCTCGCGGAGGAGCTGAGCGCCGCCGCCGAGGCGAGCGGCGACCCGGCGCTCTTCCGGTCGGCCCTCGACAACCAGATCAACGCGTACGAGTACTCCGCCGAGCGGCCGCGCATGCTGGTGCCCTTCGCCCGGCTGCTCCAGGAGTACGACCGCGATCCCGGCGCGTTCGCGCAGTGGGAGGTCAGCGCCCTGTTCTGGCAGTTCAAGTGGGTCGCCTCGGCCCTCACCGCCTCGCCGGAGATATCCATCGAGTCGGCCACCGGCTGGCTCGCCGAAATGGAACGCCGCTACCGGCTCGCGGGTTACACCGAGCGGCCCGTGCGGGAGGCCGAGCTGTTCCTCGCGGACGCCCTCGCCGACGACGCGCGCGCCGAGTCGGCCGTCTCCCGCTGGATGACCGCCGGGCGGGACAGCATGAGCGACTGTCACGCCTGCGAAATCAACACCCAGGGCTGGTTCTGGGCGCACAAGGGCGAGGACGCCAAGGCCGTCGAGGTCTGGCAGCCGGTCCTGGCGGGCAAGCTGACCTGCGCGGAGGAGCCGCACCGGGTGCTGGCCCAGTCCCTGCTGCCGCTGCTGCGCCTCGGGCGGCTCGACGAGGCCCGCTCGAACCACCTGCGCGGGTACCGGATGGCCCGGGGCAACGACAGCCTGCTGCGCTCGATCGGCAAGCACATCGAGTTCTGCGCGCTCACCGGCAACGAGCCGCGCGGGCTGGAGATCCTCGCCGAGCACGCGGCGCACCTCGGCCGGCTGAGCGACGTCGACGCGCTGGTGGAGTTCTACGGGGGCATCCTCGTCCTGCTGCGGCGCCTCACCGAGCTGGGCCTCGGCGACGGACCCGCCGTCGCCCACCAGGGGGCGATGCGGAGCGTGCGCGAGCTGTACGCGCTGCTGCACGCCGACGCGCTGGCGGGTGCGCGGCGCTTCGACGCGCGCAACGGCAACACCCGGGCCTCCGACCGGTTCACGGCACGGATCGGGCGCCTGCCAGTGGTGGACGTCCTGCCGCTCGGGGTGCGCAGCGCGGGCCTCCCGGAGACGGTCGCCGCCGGTACGGGGCGGGCCGGTGCGGGGGCGGTCGCTGCCGGGGCGGTCGCTGCCGGGGCGGTCGCTGCGGGAGCGGTCGCTGCGGGAGCGGTCGCCGCGGGAGCGGTCGCTGCCGGGGGCCCGGAGGCGGGGGCCGCCGGTTTCGCGGAGCTGGTGGCCCGGGCGCGGGCGGCGCGCGCCGTGGGGCACCCCGAGGCGCGGGCGCTGTGGGCACAGCTGGCGGCGCGGGCGGCGGTACGGGCGCCGGGTGCGCCGGGGTCGGATGATCCGGGGGAGCCGGGGGAGCCGGTGGACGCCGCGCTGGCCGCGGATCTGCTGGAGCACCGGGCGCTGGCGGTGGCCCGGGCCGCGGAGCGGGGGGCCGCGCAGCCGGAGTCCGGGGCGGAGGCCGGGGGCGCCGGTCCCGGGCGGGTACGGGCCCTGTTCGCCGAGGTCCGCGACGCCCACCGGGCCGCCGGTCAGCCGGACCGGGCCGTTCTGGCGGAGCTGTGGCTGGTCAGCGCGGCCGCCCGGGCCGGAGCCGGTCCCGCCGAGCTGCGCGAACTGCTCGCGGCGGCCGCCGGATCCGCCGCGGCGCTGGACGCGGCCGACCCGCTGCGCGCCCGCCGGGTCGCGGCGGCCGAGCTGACCCGGATCCGCGTGGAGTCGTACCTGCGCGCGGCGGAGACCGACCACGCCCACCAAGGCGCGGACCAGGACCTGCTCGCCGCCCTCGAGACCCTCGTCGCGGAAGCCACCGAAGTCGCGGAAGCCACCGAAGGAACCGAAGGAACCGAAGGAACCGAGGTATCCGAAGGAACCGAAGGAACCGAAGGAACCGAAGCCGCCCAGGTCACCGAGGGCGCCGCCACCACCGGCGCCCTCGGACCGGACCGGGCCGCTCTGGCGGCCGACGCCGAGGAGCTGCTGGCCCGCATCCACCTCCAAGCGGGCGCCGCGCAGCGGGCGGAGACCCTGCTCGCCTCGGCCGCCGGGCACGCCGTCGCGGCCGGGCGGCCCTGGCTCGCGGTGGATCCGCTGGCCCTGCGGGCGCGCGTACTCATGTCCCTCGGGCGCCCCGGGGAAGCCGAGGAAGCGGCGCGCGCCGCCCTGGCGCACTCGGCCGAGGTGACCGACGCCGAAACGCACGGTTCCGTACGCCTGGCCCTCGCCGACATCCTGCTGCGCGGGGACGAAGAAGCCGTGGCGGAGGCGGCCCGCCATGCCCTGGACGGTGCGCACTGGTTCGATCTGGCCGGACTCACCGAGACGGGCGGGGCCCGGGCCCGGCTGCTGCTCACCCGCGCCTACGCGGCGGCCGAGCGCACGGCCGAGGCGGTGGAGGTGCTCCAGTCCGCGCTGGCGGACCTGGTCGGGCACGGGGAGCACGCCGAGGTACAGGCGCGCGAGCTGCTCGGTGACCTGCTGTCCGACCTGCGCGACCCGGCGGGAGCGGCCGAGCAGTACCTGCTGGCCGCGGACGTCGCCAAGGGCTGGGAGGACCCCCGGCCGCAGGCACACCTCGCGCAGTCCGCGGCCGACGCGCTGTCCAGTGCCCGTATGGAGGAGGAAGCCGTCGCCGCCTACGAGCGGGCGCTGGAGCTGCGCCGCGCGATCGGGGACGCCCCGGTGGCCGAGGTCCGGATGCTGCGCTCGCTGGCCTGGCTGACGGTCGAGGGGAAGACCGCGGGCAGCGAGGGCGGTGGGATCCGGGAGAGCTCCGTGGACCGATTCGCCCGGGCACGGCGCCGGATGGACGAGGCGGTGGAGGTCATCGAGGCCGCCCTGGCCGCGGACCCGGAGGGGACCCCGCAGGCGCAGACGGCTCGGTTGCGCTTCGAACTCGCCCAGACCTGGCAGCAGCTCACCCAGCTGCTCGGCCACCGCCTCCGGCCCCGGCCCGGCGCGGACGGAGAGGGTGTCGGCGAGGGTGTCGGCGAAGGTGCGGGCGAAGGTGTGGGCGAGCCCCCGGCCGCGCTGACCGAGGCCGAGGCCCGCCTGCTGCGCGAGGAGCGGGTCTCGCTGTGGGACCGGGCCGCCGCGCTCTACGCGGGGTTCGGCCCCGAGCGCGTCCAGGAACGGTTCTGGTGCGTCCAGGGCGCCACCGACACCGACCGGGAACTGGCCCGCGCGGACCGCGCCACGGCCCGGCTGACGGCCTACGTCGAGGAGCTGCGCGCCCTGCCGCAAGGCGTCGCGCCGGCCTGGCTGCTGCCCCGTGCCGAAGCCGCGCTGGCCGGGCTGAAGGCCTGATCACGGGCGGGGTGGGGGCGGCACAGCCCGCCCCCACCCCGCCCGGTCCACCCGTCAGGCCAGCTGCGCGAGACCCTCGGTGGCGATCTTCTCGAACACCGCGGGGTCGGCGGCGAACTCGGTGTCCGGGATCGGCGCGTGGATCACCAGCTCGCTGAAGCCCAGCTCGCGGTGGCGTCCCACGAAGTCCACGAACGCGTCGAGCGAGCGCAGCATCGTGTTCGCCTCGGGGGTGAAGCCGGTCAGCAGGATCTTCTCGACCGACTCCGGGTCCCGGCCGATCTCGGCACACGCCTTGCCCAGCCTGTCGATCTGGCCCCGCAGCGCCTCGACCGACTGCTCCGGGGTGCCCGCCTCGAACAGCTTCGGGTCGCCCGTGGTCACCCACGCCTGCCCGTGCCGGGCGGTCAGCTTCAACCCGCGCGGACCGGTCGCCGCCACGGCGAACGGCAGCCGGGGCCGCTGGACGCAGCCCGGGATGTTCCGGGCCTCGTTCGCGGAGTAGAAGGTGCCCCCGTGCGTCACCGACTCCTCGGTCAGCAGCCGGTCGAGCAGCGGTACGAATTCGGCGAACCGGTCGGCCCGCTCGCGCGGGGTCCAGGGCTCCTGCCCGAGCGCGCTCGCGTCGAAGCCGTTGCCCCCCGCCCCGATGCCGAGGGTGATCCGGCCGCCGGAGATGTCGTCCAGCGACATGAGGTCCTTGGCCAGGGTCACGGGGTGCCGGAAGTTGGGCGAGGTCACGAGGGTGCCCAGGCGCATCCGCCGGGTCGCGGCGGCCGCGGCGGTCAGGGTGGGCACGGCGCCGAACCACGGGCCGTCCCGGAAGGTCCGCCAGGAGAGGTGGTCGTAGGTGTACGCGGCGTGGAAGCCGAGTTCCTCGGCTCGCAGCCACTGATCGCGGCCGCCGTCGTGCCAGCGGCGTACCGGGAGGATCACAGTGCTCAGACGCAGACTCATGCCCAGAGCCTACGGCGATCCGGGTGAACGCCCCGTACGCGCCGCATCCGGCCCGGCGCGGTGTCCCTCCCCCACGCCCCTGGTCGGGCCGGGCGGGCCCATGGGCGAAGATGGAGCCGTGACCTCGGCTCCCCAGCGCCCGGACGGGCCGCTTCCCACGCCCCGCCTCATCGCCACCGACCTGGACGGCACCCTGCTGCGCGACGACAAGTCCGTGTCGGACCGCACCGTCGCCGCCCTCGCGGCCGCCGAGGAGGCCGGGATCGAGGTCTTCTTCGTCACCGGGCGACCGGCCCGCTGGATGGACGTCGTCAGCGAGCACGTGCACGGCCACGGCCTCGCCATCTGCGCGAACGGCGCCGCCGTCGTCGATCTGCACGCCGGCCGGGAGTTCGTCCAGGTCCGCGAGCTGCCCCGGTCGGCGGCCCTGGCCGTCGTGCACGCCCTGCGCGCCGCCGCCCCCGGCAGCTCGTTCGCCGTCGAGCTGACCACCGGCATCCACTACGAGCCGGCGTACCCGCCCTTCTACCAGGACCCGGGTGCCACGGTGGCCACCGCCGAGAAGCTCCTGTACGCGGACCCGTCCACGACGGCCGCTCCCGTGCTCAAGCTGCTCGCCCACCACGGCGAGCTGTCGCCGGACGCGTTCCTGACCCTGGCCCGCGCCGCCGCGGGGGAGTACGGCGCGATCACGCGCTCCAGCCCGACCGCGCTGCTGGAGATCAGCGGCCTGGGCGTGTCCAAGGCCAGCACCCTGGAGCTCTGCTGCGCGCAGCGCGGCATCTCCGCGGCCGAGGTCGTCGCCTTCGGGGACATGCCCAACGACATCGAGATGCTGAGCTGGGCGGGCACGTCGTACGCGATGGCCAACGCCCACCCCGCCGTGATCGCGGCGGCGTCCGGACGTACGGTCGCCAACAACGAGGACGGGGTCGCCGTCGTCATCGAACAGATCCTGGCCGACCTGCCCCGCCACCAGGGCTGACGGGCCTAGCCCCGGGCGCCCGAAGGCAAGGCGGGACTTACAACACGCCCTAGAGCGGGGCCTCCCACACCACGGTCGTCCCGCCGCCGTCCTCCCCGATGCCCGGGCCGTACGAACTCGACCCGCCCAGCGACTCCGCCCGGCGCCGCAGGTTCCGCAGCCCGCTCCGCCGGCCGCCCTCCGTGATGCCCACCCCGTCGTCCGCGACCTCCAGCCGGACGCCGGGCCGCCCGTCCGCCAGAGTGATCGTCGAGTCCAGCACCACCTCGATCCGGGCCGCCTCGGAGTGCCGGAACGCATTGGACAGCGCCTCGCGCAGCGCGGCGATCAGGTTCTTGCCGACGAGTTCGCCGACGACCGCGTCGATCGGTCCCAGGAAGCGGTGCGCGGGCTTGAAGCCCAGCGGTACGGCCGCCATGTTGATCTCGCGCAGCACCCGCGTGCGCAGCCCGGACGGGGCCTCCGCCGGGCCCTGCTGGAGGGCGAAGATCGCGGTCCGGATCTCCTGGATCGTCACGTCCAGCTCGTCGACGGCCTTGCCGACCCCGTCGCGCACCTCGGGCACGATGGAGCGGCGCTGGGCGCCCTCCAGCATCATCCCGGTGGCGAACAACCGCTGGATGACCAGGTCGTGGAGGTCACGGGCGATCCGGTCGCGGTCCTCGAACACCGCGAGCCGCTCCCGGTCGCGCTGGGCCTCGGCCATCATCAGCGCCAGCGCCGCCTGCGAGGCGAACTGGGTGGCGAGGGTCCGCTCGGCCTCGCTGAACGGCCGCTTCCCGCGCGCCCGGGGCGTCACCAGCGCGCCCAGCACCCGACCGCCGCTGTGCAGCGGGAGCATCATGCAGGGCCCGTACTGGCTGGTCAGGCGGCTGATCATGCGCGGATCCGAGGACGCGTCGTCCACGAACACCGGCTCCCCGCGGAGCAGCTTGTCCACCACGGGGCTCTCCGCCGGGATCTGTACACCGAGCGAGGTGGCGGGGTTCTCGGCGGAGACCGCCACGATCTCCATCCCGCCCTCCTCGGAGGGCAGCATCACGATCCCGGCCGCCGAGTCCGCCAGTCGCCGGGCCTGTTCCGCGACGACGGCGAGCGCGTCGTCGGCGTCCCCGCCCGACAGGAGCGCGGTGGTGACGGCCACCGAGCCGTCGATCCAGCGTTCGCGCTGGGTGGCGGCCTCGTACAGGCGGGCGTTGCCGATCGCGATGCCCGCCTCGGTCGCCAGCACCCGGACCATGTGGACGTCGTAGTCGTTGAACTCGACGCCGCCGTGCTTCTCGGCGAGGTACAGATTGCCGAAGATCTCCCCCTGGACCCGGATCGGTACGCCGAGGAAGGTCTTCATCGGGGGGTGGCCCGGCGGGAAACCGGAGGCGCGCGGATCGCTCGTCAGATCGGCGAGCCGGACGGTGTCCGGGTGCTCGATGAGCGCTCCGAGCAGGCCCCGCTTGCCGTCGGGGCGGTGTCCGATGCGCCGGGCCGTCTCGGTGTCGACGCCGTGGGTGACGAAGTCGGAGAGCCCGCGGCCCTCCGTGTCCACGACGCCGATCGCCGCGTAGCGGGCGTTCGCCAGCTCCGCGGCGGTCTCGCAGATGCGGTCCAGTGTGGAGTGCAGTTCGAGGCCGGTGCCGACCGACCGCATCGCCTCCAGCAGCTGCGGCACCCGGGCGGTGAGCTCGGTGGACAGCCCCTGCAGACTCCGGGTGGCCTGGGTGGCGGCCTCCAGCGGGTCCGGTGGGTCTTGCGACTCCTGTGACTCCTGCACTGACATGCCTGTGAGCCTAGTTAGTCCCTTTTGCTGGGGAAAGTCGGTACCGGTCGTCCTACGGCCCGGTCACGCCGGTCACGGGCGGCCCGCTCCGGCCAGATCTCCTTCGCGCTCCCGCTCGACCATCCGCCGCAGCGGTCCCTCGACGCCCACGAGCACCTCGTACGGACCGCGCTGCACGACGCGGCCGCCGTCCAGTACGAGGATCTCGTCCACCGCGTCGAGACCGGCCAGCCGGTGCGTGATCAGCACCGTGGTCCGCCCCTCGGTGGCGCGCAGCAGGTCCTCCGTCAGGGCGTCCGCGGTGGCCAGGTCCAGATGCTCGGCGGGCTCGTCGAGGACCAGGACCGGGAAGTCGGCCAGCAGCGCGCGAGCCAGCGCCAGCCGCTGCCGCTGACCGCCGGAGATCCGTTCGCCGTGCTCACCCACGAGCGTGTCCAGCCCCTCGGGCAGCCCGTCCGCCCAGTCCAGCAGCCGTGCGGCGGCGAGCGCGGCGCGCAGCTCCGCCTCGCTCGCCCCGGTCCGGGCCAGGCGCAGGTTCTCCCGTACCGAGCTGTCGAAGAGGTGCGCGTCCTGCGCGCACAGGCCCACGAGGCGGCGTACGTCGTCCCCGTCCAGGGTGCGTACGTCGGTCCCCGCGACGGTGTACGAGCCCTCGCCCACGTCCAGGAACCTCAGCAGCACCTGGGCCAGCGTGGTCTTGCCCGCACCGGAGAGCCCCACGACCGCGATCCGGCGGCCCGCGTCGAGGGTCAGGTCGACCTCCCGCAGCGCGTCGTCCTCCTGCCCGGGGTGCCGGGCGGCGAGCCCGGTCAGCCGCAGCGGGAAGGGGGAGGCGGGCGCCCGGCCCGGCCGCTCCGGCTCGGCGACCGGCGCGGGGGCGTCGATGACCTCGTAGACGCGCTCGGCGCTGCGCCGGACCCGCTGGCGGTACTGGACGGCCAGGGGGAGCCCGTTGACCGCCTCGAAAGCGGCCAACGGGGTGAGCACGGCGACGGCCATCGCCACTCCGCCGAGGCGTCCGTCGTGCACCGCCCCCGCGGCGACGGCGGCGGCCGCCACCACGATCAGCCCGCAGATCAGCGCGGACAGCCCGCCGCCGATCCCGGTCGCCGCGGCGCCCCGGGCGGCGATCCGGGTGAGGACCCCGTCGCTCTCCCGGGCCCGCTCCTTGCGTCCGGCCAGCGCTCCGGCGACGGTCAGCTCGGCCGTACCGGAGAGCAGATCCGCCACCCGGGTGGCCAGCTCGCCCCGCGCGGGGGCGAGCCTGCGCTCCGCCCGCCGCGCGCAGGCACCGCTGACCAGCGGCACCGCGATCCCGGCGGCGAGCAGTCCGACGGCGAGCACGGCCCCGGCCTCCGGCAGCAGCCAGGCGGTGAAGCCGACCGAGCCGAGTCCGACGAGGACGGCGGTGCCGACCGGCAGCAGCCAGCGCAGCCAGTAGTCCTGCAGGGCGTCGGCGTCGGCCACCAGGCGGGTCAGCAGATCCCCGCGGCGCCGCTCGCGCAGCCCTCCGGGCGCGATGCGCTCGAGGCGCCGGTAGACGGAGACCCGCAGCTCCGCGAGCATCCGCAGCACGGCGTCGTGGGAGACCAGCCGCTCCGCGTAGCGGAAGACGGCGCGCCCGATGCCGAAGGCCCGGGTCGCGGTGACGGCCACCATCAGATAGAGGACGGGAGGGTGTTCCGAGGCCCTGGAGATGAGCCATCCGGAGACGGCCATCAGCCCGACTCCCGAGCCGACGGCCAGCGCCCCGAGCAGCAGCCCGAGCCGGAAGCGGCCCTGCCACCGCGCGGCGGTCGCCCGTACCCGCGCGAGCGGGTGCGCGCCTGCGCGGGCGCCCCGGACCCCGGCGGGCGCCTCCTTCTCGGCGGCCTCCCCCGGGATCCATCCGCCGGGTTCACCGTGCGCCGCCGTCGGGGCGGGCGGCGCCGGGCTCGCGTCGGGCTCCCGCGCCGGGAGCCGGGGCACGGCCCCGGTGCCGGTCCCCACGGCCACCACCCGGTCCGCCACCGCCAGCAACGCCGGCCGGTGCACCACGAGCAGCACCGTCCGCCCGGCGGCCAGTCGGCGTACGGCGTCCACCACCGCGGCCTCGGTCTGCCCGTCCAGGGCGGCCGTCGGCTCGTCCAGCAGCAGCACCGGCCGGTCGGCCAGGAACGCCCGGGCCAGCGCGAGCCGCTGGCGCTGGCCCGCGGACAGGCCGGTCCCACCCTCGCCCAGCGGGGTTCGGGCCCCGCCCGGCAGCGCGGCCACGAACTCCTCGGCCCCCGCGTCCCGCAGAGCCCGCGCGACCTCCTCGTCCGAGGCCTGCGGACGGGCCAGTCGTACGTTCTCCGCGATGGTCCCCGCGAACAGGTGCGGGCGCTGCGGCACCCAGGCGATCCGCTCGCGCCACTGCTCCAGGGACAGCTCGGCCAGGTCCACGCCCCCGATCAGCACCCGGCCCTCGGTCGGCGCGACGAAGCCCAGCAGCACCTGGAGGAGGGTGGACTTGCCGACCCCGCTGGGGCCGGTGAGCGCGACGCACTCCCCCGGCGCGACCGTCAGCGAGACCGGCCCGGGGGAGGACTCGGCGCGGCCCTCGTAGCGGACCGCGACGCCTTCGAAGCTCAGCCCGGCGCGGGCGGCGGGCGGCACGGCGGTCGTACCGCCCGCGCCGGTCACCGGTGTCTCCAGGACCTCGAAGATCTCCTCCGCGGCCGCCAGCCCCTCGGCGGCCGCGTGGTACTGCGCCCCGACCTGCCGCAGTGGCAGGTACGCCTCGGGCGCCAGGATCAGGATGACCAGACCGGTGTACAGGTCGAGGTCACCGTGCACGAGCCGCATGCCGATGGTCACGGCGACCAGCGCCACCGAGAGGGTGGCGAGCAGCTCCAGCGCGAAGGACGAGAGGAAGGCGATGCGCAGCGTGCGCATGGTCGCGCGCCGGTAGTCCTCGGTGATGGTCCGGATGGACTCGGCCTGGGCCTTGGCCCGGCCGAAGACCTTCAGCGTGGGCAGCCCCGCGACCACGTCGAGGAAGTGGCCGGACAGCCGGGACAGCAGCCGCCACTGGCGGTCCATCCGGGACTGCGTGGCCCAGCCGATGAGGATCATGAAGAGGGGGATCAGGGGCAGGGTGACCACGATGATCGCCGCCGACACCCAGTCCTCGGTGACGATCCGGGCGAGTACCGCCACCGGGACCACGACCGCGAGGCCGAGCTGCGGCAGGTACCGGGAGAAGTAGTCGTCGAGTGCGTCCACGCCCCGGGTGGCCAGGGTCACCAGGGAGCCCGTCCGCCGGCCGCTGAGCCAGGACGGGCCCAGATCCGCGGCCCGGTCCAGCAGGCGTCGGCGCAGTTCCGACTTGACCGCGGCGCCGGCGCGATGGGCGGCGAGCTCGGTGAGCCAGGCCACCAGAGCCCGGCCCAGGGCCACCGCCGCGAGGAGCAGCAGGGGCGTGCGCAGGGCCGGACCGTCCAGCCCGTCCTCGAAGACACCGACCACGATCTCGGCGATCAGCATCGCCTGACCGACGACCAGCCCCGCTCCGGCGAGCCCCAGAGCCACCACGGCCCCCAGGAAGAGGCGGGTGGCACGGGCGTACCGGAGCAGGCGCGGGTCGATCGGTTTCACGTGAAACATCCCCTAGGCCGGGTCAGACAGGAGGGTGGGATCAGTGCGTGTCGGCGATGTGCTGCGTGCCGATCCGCTTGCGGAACACCCAGTAGGTCCAGCTCTGGTAGAGCAGGACGAGGGGAGTCGCCACGCCCGCGCACCAGGTCATGATCTTGAGGGTGTAGGGCGTGGAGGACGCGTTGGTGACCGTGAGGCTCCAGGCGTCGTTCAGCGAGGAGGGCATGACGTTCGGGAAGAGCGTCAGGAAGAGCATCGCGACCGCGGCCGCGATGGTGATCCCGGACAGGGCGAACGACCAGCCCTCACGGCCCGCCATGTTGCAGCCCAGCGCGCCGAGGAGGGCGATCACCGCGATGGCCATCGCGACCAGGCTGGCGCCGTCGCCCTTGGTCACCTGGGTCCAGGTGAGGAAGACGAGCGCCAGCACGGCGGTGAGCAGCCCGAGCCGGGTGGCCAGCGTGCGCGAGCGGTCCCGGATGTCACCGACCGTCTTGAGCGAGGTGAAGACCGCGCCGTGGAAGGTGAACAGGGTGAGGGTGACCAGGCCGCCGAGGAGCGAGTACACGTTGAGCAGGTCGAAGAGGGTGCCGACGTACTCCTTGTGCTCGTCGATCTTCACGCCCCGCGTGATGTTGGCGAAGGCGACGCCCCACATGAAGGCCGGGATCAGCGAGGTCCAGAAGATGGCGTGTTCCCAGTTGGACTGCCACCTGTCCTCGGGCCTCTTGTGCCGGTACTCGAAGGCCACGCCCCGGATGATGAGGCAGATCAGGATGATCAGCAGCGGCAGGTAGAAGCCGGAGAAGAGCGTGGCGTACCAGTCGGGAAAGGCCGCGAAGGTCGCGCCGCCCGCGGTGAGCAGCCAGACCTCGTTGCCGTCCCAGACGGGCCCGATCGTGTTGATCAGGACCCGCTTCTCCTTGCGGTCGCGGGCCAGCAGCTTGGTCAGTACGCCGACTCCGAAGTCGAAGCCCTCCAGGAAGAAGTAGCCGGTCCAGAGGACGGCGATGAGCACGAACCAGACGTCGTGGAGTTGCATGGTGTGGTCTCCCCTGCCTCAGTACGAGAAGGCCATCGGCCGGTCGGCGTCGGTGTCGTCGCCGCCGATCCTGGTGGGCGGGTTGAGGTCGGCCTCCGTCAGCTCCGGCGGGCCTGCCTTGACGTACTTCACGAGGAGCTTGACCTCGATCACCGCCAGCACGGCGTAGAGCGCGGTGAAGACCGCCATCGAGGTGATCACCTCGCCCTGGGAGACCGTGGGCGAGACCGCGTCGGCGGTGCGCAGGACCCCGTAGACGGCCCAGGGCTGACGGCCCATCTCGGTGAAGATCCAGCCCCAGGAGTTGGCGATCAGCGGGAAGCCGAGCGTCCAGATCGCGCCGAGCCAGTACAGGCGGGTGAGCCGGGGGCTCAGCGCGCTCTTGAAGAGGACCAGGTGGGGCCTCTCGTCCTCGCCGGTCCGCAGGGCCGGCGGGAGCATGAACTTCCGTCGGGTCAGCCAGAGCCCCACCGCACCGATGGCGAAGGAGGCCATGCCGAAGCCGATCATCCAGCGGAAGCCCCAGTAGGCGACGGGGATCGCGGGCCGGTAGTCGCCGGGACCGTACTTCTCCTGCTCGGACTTGTTGACGTCGTTGATGCCGGGGACGAAGGAGTCGAAGTTGTTGTCGGCGAGGAAGGACAGGACGCCGGGGACCTCTATGGCGACCTTGTTGTGGCCCTTGTCGACGTCTCCGTAGGCGAAGATCGAGAAGGGTGCGCTCTTCTCCCCGTCCCACAGCGCCTCGGCGGCGGCCATCTTCATCGGCTGCTGCTTGAACATGACCTTGGCGAGGGTGTCGCCGCTGATCGCGGTGAGCAGACCGCCGATGACCACGGCGATCAGGCCGAGCCGCAGCGAGGTCCGCATCACCGCGATGTGGTTCTTGCGCAGCAGGTGGAAGGCCGCGATGCCGACCATGAAGGCGCCGCCGGTCAGCAGGGCCGCCGTCAGGGTGTGGAAGACCTGGCTGAGAGCGGTGTTCTGGGTCAGCACGAGCCAGAAGTCGGTCAGCTCGGCACGGCCGGTCTCCTTGTTGAAGCGGTACCCGACCGGGTGCTGCATCCAGGAATTGGCCGCGAGGATGAAGTAGGCGGACAGGATGGTGCCGATCGACACCATCCAGATGCAGGCGAGGTGGATCTTCTTGGGCAGCTTGTCCCAGCCGAAGATCCACAGACCGATGAAGGTCGACTCGAAGAAGAAGGCGATCAGGGCTTCGAAGGCCAGCGGAGCACCGAAGACGTCACCGACGAACCGCGAGTAGTCGGACCAGTTCATGCCGAACTGGAACTCCTGGACGATGCCCGTGACGACACCCATCGCGATGTTGATCAGGAAGAGCTTGCCCCAGTACTTGGTGGCCTTGAGGTACTTCTCCTTCTCCGTCCGCACCCAGGCGGTCTGCAGGACCGCGACGAGCGCGGCGAGCGAGATCGTCAGGGGGACGAAGAGGAAGTGGTAGACGGTGGTGATGCCGAACTGCCATCGCGCCAGTGTCTCCGGCGCCAGAGCCAGGTCCACGTCGTCTTCTCCTTCGCGTCGCCGTGGTCAGAGCCGCAGTGCGCCCCCGTGGAGCCCACCCAATACGGGAGGAACCGGGGCGCGCTTGTGAACGCGTTCACATTCACAAGCATTATGGCGCACAGGTGCAGCCATCTTTCAGGCGGGGTCCCCTAGCCAATCCATTCAACAGATTGTTGAATGCGGCCCATGCAGATACGAATCTCCTGGCCCTCCGGCCAGCTCACCGCAACCCTCGACGACACCCCGACGGCCAAGGCCCTGCTGGAGGCGCTGCCGATCTCCGCCTCCGCCAACACCTGGGGCGAGGAGATCTACTTCGACACCGGCGTCTCCGTGGCGCTCGAGGACGACGCGCGCCAGGTCGTCGACCCGGGCACGGTCGCGTTCTGGACCGAGGGCGACGCCCTCGCGCTGCCGTACGGCCCGACCCCCATCTCACGGGGAGGCGAGAGCCGCCTGGCGAGCCCGTGCAACGTCCTCGGCTCGTTCGACGGCGACCCCCGCCTGCTGGCCACCGTCCATGACGGCGACCCCATCCGCGTGGAACTGGCGTAACACAGCTCCCACAGGCCCACAGACCTCCAGGGACCCCTCACAGGCCCCCGGAAAAGGGCCCCGGGCCTACAGCTCCTTGAAGAACGCCTCTGCCGTGTGCAGGAACAGGTCGTTCGCCTCGGTCTCACCGATCGTGACCCGCAGGCCCTCACCCGCGAAGGGCCGGACCACCACACCGGCCTTCTCGCAGGCCGCCGCGAAGTCGGCGGTGCGCTCCCCCAGCCGCATCCACACGAAGTTCGCCTGGGTCTCGGGCACCACCGACCAGCCCTGAGCGAGCAGGGTCTCGTACACCCGCGCGCGCTCACCGACCAGCGAGCCGACCCGGCCCATCAGCTCGTCCTCGGCCCGCAGCGAGGCGACCGCCGCGTCCTGGGCCAGCTGGCTGACGCCGAACGGAACCGCCGTCTTGCGCAGCGCCGCCGCCACCGGTTCGTGCGCGATCGCGAAGCCGACCCGCAGACCGGCCAGCCCGTACGCCTTGGAGAAGGTCCGCAGGACCGCCACGTTCGGCCGGTTCCGGTAGATCTCGACGCCGTCCGGCACCTCGGTGTCGCGCACGAATTCGCGGTACGCCTCGTCCAGCACCACCAGGACGTCGGAGGGCACCCGGTCCAGGAAGCGCTCCAGCTCCGCACGCCGCACGACCGTGCCGGTGGGGTTGTTGGGGTTGCAGAGGAAGATCAGCCGGGTGCGCTCGGTGATCGCTTCGGCCATCGCGTCCAGGTCGTGCACGTCGCCGGGGGTCAGCGGCACCTTCACCGAGGTCGCCCCGGAGATCTGGACGATGATCGGGTACGCCTCGAAGGACCGCCAGGCGTAGATGACCTCGTCGCCCGGGCCGGCCGTCGCCTGGATCAGCGACTGCGCCACCCCGACCGAACCGGTGCCGGTCGCCACGTGCTCGACCGGCACGCCGAAGCGCTCGGCGATCTCGTTGACGAGCCCGGTGCAGGCCATGTCGGGGTAGCGGTTGAAGTCCCCGGCCGCCCCCACGACGCTCTCGAGTACGCCCGGCAGCGGCGGGTAGGGGTTCTCGTTGGAGGACAGCTTGTACGCCACCGGGCCTCCGGCGGCGGCGGGCTTCCCCGGCTTGTAGGTGGGAATGCCATCCAGCTCGGCGCGCAGCCTCGGGCTCTTCTCGCTCACCGCAGGTCCTCCTCGACCATCCCGTGCAACTCAATACTGCTCACCATATGAGGATTCCGCGCTCCCGAGAATGGTGGGCGCCAGGAATGAGGGGGAGCGCATGCATATATGCGTGCGCCGGTGGCCTGCGCCGTGGCGCGCGTCCCTCGTGCAGGTGAGTTGAGACCGGTCCGAGACCTCATCGCTTTGGCATGTTCGTACCCGACGACAAGCCCCACGGTCACTCATGGCTACCAAACGCCTTTGTTTCCAAGGTCATTGGGGGTGGCGAACCTTGCAGAATCGTGCCTGTCAACGCCTGCATATGCATACGGCCCAACCACCCCACCGAGCCCTACTATCGGCTCGCCATGACAGCAGCAGGGAAGCATCAGGTGAGCCGGACCGAGACCCCCCGGCGGACCGCGGGCCGTCCGGGCCGCGCGGGAATCAGGGACGTGGCCGCCGCGGCCGGCGTCTCGATCACGACCGTCTCCGACGCGCTCAATGGCAAAGGGCGGCTCCCGGACGCCACCCGCCGCCACGTCCGCGAGGTGGCCGACCGGCTGGGCTACCGCCCCTCCGCCGCCGCCCGAACCCTCCGTACCGGCAAATCGGGCCTCATCGGCCTGACCGTGACGACGTACGGGGATGAACCTTTCACCTTCACCGAGTTCGCGTACTTCGCCGAGATGGCCAGGGCCGCCACCTCCGCCGCACTCGCGCGCGGCTACGCCCTGGTCATCCTCCCCGCCACCTCCCGGCACGACGTCTGGTCGAATGTCGCCCTCGACGGCACCGTCGTCATCGACCCCTCCGACCACGATCCCGTCGTCACCGAGCTGGTCCGCCAGGGCCTGCCGGTGGTCTCCGACGGCCGCCCCGCCGGGTCCCTCCCGGTCACGGCCTGGGTCGACAACGACCACGAGGCCGCCGTCCTCAACCTGCTCGACCACCTCGCCGCCGCCGGAGCCCGGCGCATCGGACTCCTCACCGGCACCACCACCGACACCTACACCCGGCTCTCCACCACCGCCTACCTCAGCTGGTGCGAGCGGGTCGGTCAGGATCCCGTCTACGAGTCCTACCCCGCCCACGACCCGTGCGCCGGAGCCGTGGCCGCCGACCGGCTGCTCGCCCGGCCCGACCGCCCCGACGCCGTCTACGGGCTCTTCGACCCCAACGGCACCGACCTGCTGGCCGCCGCCCGGCGCTACGGCCTGCGGGTGCCCGAGGACCTCCTGCTCGTGTGCTGCAGCGAGTCCACCGTGTACGCCACCACCGAACCGCCCATCACCACCCTCTCCCTCAAACCACGTCGCATCGGCACGGCCGTCGTGCAGCTGCTCATCGACGCGATCGAGGGCGTGGACACCGGACGGCCCGTCGAGCAGGTGGTCCCGACCGAACTGATCGTCAGAACGTCATCGCAGCGCAGGCAGCCGCGCACCACGGTCAGCCCACCCCGATCCCCCGCCGGAGACTGACCTCCGAGGATTCCGCAACACACATATCGGAGGAAAACGGTAGGAACGACCGGCTCCGGCCAGGATTCACCACCCCTGGTGCGTCACAGAGCGCGAGCTGCATTCCTATGATGGGCGCACGACATCACGGACCCTCCGACCTCGGAGGTCAGGAGGGTCCGCAGATGTACGGCAGCGCGACGGTGGTGGAGGGGTCGATGACTCAGGGGGCCGGTCAGGAACCCGCGACGCGGACGGAGACGCTGCGGGACTTCCGGGTCCCGTTCGCCCCGCCCGCCGCGTACGGCACGGACACGGCCACGGCCGCCGTGCCCGGCGAAGCTCCGGTCTACGCGGAAGCGCCCGTGTACGGCGAAGCCCCCGTCTACGGCGAGTACCCGGCGTACTACGGCGACGGCGCCCCCGTGCCGCCGCCACGGCCCGCCTACGCCCCCGCCCCCGCGCACGCACCCGGCCCGCACTCCGCGCCGGAGCCCGCCGCGCCCCTCGGCGCGGTGCCCGAACATCCCGAGCACCCCGGCCATTCCGATCCGGGCGCGGAGTCCGAGGACTACACGCCGACCCAGCGCGACCTCCCGATCATCAGCCGCGGCGGACCGGGCGACACCGTCCAGGTCCAGTACGTCCCCCAGGACGCCCCCGCGGAAGGACCCGGGCCGCTCTACGTCGTCGGCGACGTGCACGGCTACCTGGACGAGCTGGTCACCGAGCTGCACGCGCAGGACCTCATCGACGCCGACGGCCGGTGGTCGGCCGGGAACGCCCGCCTCTGGTTCCTCGGCGACTTCACGGACCGCGGCCCCGACGGCATCGGCGTGATCGACCTCGTGATGCGGCTCTCCGCCGAGGCCGCCGCCGCGGGCGGCTACTGCAAGGCCCTCATGGGCAACCACGAGCTGCTCCTCATCGGGGCCAAGAGGTTCGGCGACACCCCCGTCGTGTCCGGCGCCGGCACCGCGACCTTCCAGGCCGCCTGGCTGCTCAACGGCGGACAGCGCACCGACATGGATCGCCTGGAGGACGTACACCTGCAGTGGATGTCCCGGCTGGACGCGGCGGCCCTGGAGGACGGCCACCTGCTGCTGCACTCCGACACCACCGCCTACCTCGACTACGGCGACTCCATCGAGGACGTCAACGACAAGGTCCACGAACTGCTCAACCAGCACGACGCGGACGAGACCTGGGACCTGTTCCGCAAGTTCACCAAGCGCTTCGCCTTCCGGGACCAGGAGAGCGGCCCCCAGGCCGTGCGCGAGCTGCTCGACACCTACGGGGGCGGACGCGTCGTGCACGGGCACAGTCCCATCCCGTACCTGCTGGGCGAAGTGGGCACCGAGGACGGCGAGCACACCCACGGTCCGGAGACCATCGACGGCCCCCACGTCTACGCGGACGGCCTCGCCATCGCCATGGACGGCGGGGTCACGATGGCCGGGAAACTGCTGGTCGTACAACTCCCGTTGAACCACTGAGCGTTCCCGGAGCGTGCTATTTCCGGAAAGCCCCTGTCACCGCGTGGTGTGGGCGTTCTACCATCGCACTATCCGTAGCAGGCTCTCCTCCGTTTGTGCCGGCGCCCGGTCTACGCGGGCCAACCGGTCGCCACGGAGCATCGGGGGATGCACATGACCAGCGCTCCACACCTGCTGTCCGAAGACCGACCGGAGTTCGATCGGCTCCTCGACGAGGCGCTGCGCACCGCACACGAACGGCCCGAACTCGCGAGTCTGGGCGAACGGCTGAACGCCGAACAACTGCGCACCATGGCCCTGGACGCCAGTGCGCTGCTGACGGCCGCCGCCGCGGCCGAATACGACCACTACGTGAAGATACGCGGCGAACTGCGCGATGAGACGGCCACCCGGATGACCTCCGGGGAGGACGACACGGGCGGCGGTAGCGGCGGCGCGGGCGTCAGCGCCGTGGTCGCGGTGCTCGCGCCGGTCCTGGCCGGCACCGCGATGCTCATCTTCCTGCTGGTGGGCTACGCCCTGAAGATGATCGAGCCGGAACCGGCCTTCGCCGAGACCATGCTGACGGCGGGGTGGCTCTTCGGCGGCCTCACCGCGGCGGCGATCCTCTTCGCGGCGATCGGGCTGCTCGTCACCGCCGTCCGCAACAGCGCGACCGAGGTGACGGTGGACGTGGCCGAGGCCGTGCCGGACGAGGTCGCGCGCGCCCGGGAGGCCTGGCGGCACGCTCTGCTGGAGCGGGGCATCATGCCGTTCCTCCGGGAGGCGCTCGCCGACCCCAGCGCCGGTGCCGGATCCCCGGTACCGCGCCGTCAGCCCCGGCACATCCCGCAGCTCGGGTACACCCCGCCCGGATTCACCAGCCCGGGCACCTCACAAGGCCCGCGCACCGGTTATTCGGCACCGGACTTCACCAGCCCCGACTTCGGCGGGCCGGAGCCCGAGACGGAGTGAGGCCGGGCGGGCGCGAGGCCGGGGCGGGCTGTGGATGTTTCACGTGAAACACCGCGCCCCGCTCCGGCCCGGTCCGTGACGGGCGGCGCTCCCGAGGGGGACGGCCCCCGGGGAGCGGCGCCGCGCCACCGGCGTCAGTCGGCGAGGGGCAGGTAGACCCGGTTGCCCGAGGCCGCGAACTCGGCGGACTTCTCCGCCATGCCCGCCTCGATCTCGTCGGCCTTCAGGTCACCGCCGTGTTCGCGGCGGATGTCCTGGGAGATCTTCATCGAGCAGAACTTCGGACCGCACATGGAGCAGAAGTGCGCGGTCTTGGCCGGCTCGGCCGGCAGGGTCTCGTCGTGGAACTCACGAGCCGTGTCGGGGTCGAGGGCCAGGTTGAACTGGTCCTCCCAGCGGAATTCGAAGCGGGCGTCCGACAGCGCGTCGTCCCACTCCTGTGCGCCGGGGTGACCCTTGGCCAGGTCGGCCGCGTGTGCGGCGATCTTGTAGGTGATGACGCCGGTCTTGACGTCGTCGCGGTTGGGCAGTCCCAGGTGCTCCTTGGGCGTCACGTAGCAGAGCATCGCGGTGCCCCACCAGGCGATCATCGCGGCGCCGATGCCCGAGGTGATGTGGTCGTACGCGGGAGCGACGTCCGTGGTCAGCGGGCCCAGGGTGTAGAACGGGGCCTCCTCGCAGATCTCCTGCTGGAGGTCGATGTTCTCCTTGATCTTGTGCATCGGGACGTGGCCCGGGCCCTCGATCATGGTCTGCACGTTGTGGCGCTTGGCGATCGTGTTCAGCTCGCCCAGCGTCTTCAGCTCCGCGAACTGCGCCGCGTCGTTGGCGTCCGCGATGGAGCCGGGGCGCAGGCCGTCACCCAGCGAGTACGTGACGTCGTACGCGGCCAGGATGTCGCAGAGTTCCTCGAAGTTCGTGTAGAGGAAGTTCTCCTTGTGGTGCGCGAGGCACCAGGCGGCCATGATCGAGCCGCCGCGCGAGACGATGCCCGTCTTGCGGCGCGCGGTCAGCGGCACGTACGGCAGCAGCACGCCCGCGTGGACCGTCATGTAGTCGACGCCCTGCTCGGCCTGCTCGATGACCGTGTCCTTGTAGATCTCCCAGGTCAGGTCCTCGGCGCGGCCGTCGACCTTCTCCAGCGCCTGGTAGAGCGGGACCGTGCCGATCGGGACGGGGGAGTTGCGCAGCACCCATTCGCGGGTGGTGTGGATGTTGCGGCCCGTGGACAGGTCCATGACCGTGTCGGCGCCCCACTTGGTGGCCCAGGTCATCTTGTCGACCTCCTCCTCGATCGAGGAGGTGACCGCGGAGTTGCCGATGTTGGCGTTGACCTTCACCAGGAAGCGCTTGCCGATGATCATCGGCTCGATCTCGGGGTGGTTCACGTTGGCCGGGAGGACCGCGCGGCCTGCCGCGATTTCCTCACGGACGACCTCGGGGGAGACGTTCTCGCGGATCGCGACGTACTCCATCTCCGGGGTGATCTCACCGCGGCGGGCGTACGCGAGCTGGGTCACGGCCTGTCCGTCACGACCCCGGCGGGGCTGGCGGGGGCGGCCCGGGAAGACCGCGTCGAGGTTCTTGAGCCCGCCACGGGGCGACGTGTGCTTGATGCCGTCGTCCTCGGGGCGTACCGGGCGGCCCGCGTACTCCTCGGTGTCACCGCGGCCGATGATCCAGTTCTCGCGCAGCGGCGCCAGACCCCGTCGGACGTCCGTCTCGATCTGCGGGTCGGTGTACGGGCCGGACGTGTCGTAGAGCGTCACGTCCTTGCCGTTGGTGAGGTGCACCTGGCGAACCGGCACGCGGAGGTCGGGGCGGGAGCCCGCGACGTACCCCTTGTGCCAGCCAGGCTGGCGCCCTTCCTGGCCGTTGCTGTCCTGGCTGACGGCAGGCGTGTGTGCGTCCTGAATGGTCATGGAGACCTATCTCCCTACGCCGGCATTACCCGGTAACAGGTTCGGCGGTCGACGCAGCCTCTTCCCGTACGTGTCGTACGGTGATCAGCGCCCTCTCAGCCCGGTGCTCCGAGCTCCCGCGTTGTGCAAAGGTGCCCCCACGCTAGCGTCATCCCTGGCGTGCTGAACAGTGGGCCCCCTCATCTCTTGCGATGATCAGCCGGTGACGTCCTCGCCGCAGCCCCCCAACGACCACACGGACCCCACGGATCACACGGGTCATGACCACTCCCGCCATGGGGCGTCGCCTGAGCCCGCCCATGGAGCGTCCCACGGGCACTCGCACTCCCACAGCCACGGCCCGGCAGCCCCCGTCTCGAAGCACCTGCGCAAGGTGATCGCGGCCGTTCTGATCCCTTTCACCGCCGCCGTCTTCGTCGGGATGATCGTCCTGTGGCCGGGCGGCGCCCCCGACCACAAGCGCACCGGTGTCGGCTTCGACCGCCAGACCCAGCAGGGCCAGGTCGTGTCGGTCGAGCGGGTCGACTGCAAGTCGGTCAACGCCGCACAGGTACCCACCGGCGACCCCTCCACCCCCCCGGGCCAGGCGGCCACGACGGGCGACTGCAAGAAGGCCAGGATCAAGGTCGGTACCGGCCCCGATCAGGGGCGCGAGTTCGTCGAGATCATCCAGCCCGGCGCACCACGGCAGTTGGCGATCGACCAGGGGGTCGTGGTCGCGTACGCGCCGGACGCTCCGCACGATCTGCAGTACTCCGTCATCGACGTGAACCGGAAGCTGCCGCTGGCCCTGCTCGCCGGGATCTTCGCCCTCGCGGTCGTCGTGGTCGGCCGGATGCGCGGGCTGTTCGCGCTCATCGCCCTCGCCGTCAGCTTCTCCGTGCTGACGCTCTTCATCCTGCCCGCCATCCTCCAGGGATCGAATCCGCTGCTCGTCGGGGTCATCGGCGCCAGCGCGATCATGCTGATCGCGCTCTACATGTGCCACGGCCTGACCGCCAGGACCTCGGTCGCCGTGCTCGGAACCCTGGTCTCGCTGCTGCTGATCGGCTTGCTGGGCTCCGTCTTCATCGGCTGGGCGTTCCTCAGCGGCAACACCGACGACAACACCGGGCTGATCCACGGGCTCTACCCGCAGATCGACATGAGTGGGCTGCTGCTCGCCGGCGTGATCATCGGATCGCTCGGCGTGCTCGACGACGTGACGGTCACCCAGACGTCGGCCGTCTGGGAACTCCACCAGGCCGACCCGTCGATGGGGCCCCGTGCCCTGTACCGGGCGGCCATCCGGATCGGTCGCGACCACATCGCATCCGTGGTCAACACCCTCGTACTCGCCTACGCGGGCGCCGCGTTGCCGCTGCTCCTGCTGTTCTCGATCGCGAACAGCAGTGTGGGGTCGGTGGCCAACAGCGAGCTGGTCGCGGAGGAGATCGTACGGACCCTCGTGGGCTCGATCGGTCTCGTGGCGTCGGTCCCGGTGACCACGGCGCTGGCCGCGCTGGTCGTTTCCGCCGACCGCACGGGAGCCCCGGTGCCCGCGGCGGCCGCGGGGCCGATCCGTGGTGGACGCGGCCGTCGCCGTAAGCGCTGACCCTGGGTGACGACAGGTCAGCCGGCGTTCTGCTCGTTCTGCCGGGCCTCGGTCAGGATCTTGTCGAGCGCCTCGTCGAGGTTTCCCTCGAAATCGCCCAGATTGCGCTCCTGACCGAGCGGCACAATCCGGTCAGTTCTGTCGAGGAACGCCACCAACGGCGCCGCGCTCGCCCGGAACAGGGCCCGGTCGCCGCCCACCTGGAGCCGGATGTGCACATCGGACAGCTCCTCCGGGTCGGTCGGAGCGATGTGCACATCGCCGTCACCACACGGCTTGTTGATGCCGTCGAGAAGCAATTCCCGGCCGAACGCCCAGGTCACGGGCGCATCGCCGGGAAGGTGGAACGTCAGGCGTACCGCGTAGGGGTCCCGCGCCTCGTAGCGGAGCTCCACCGGAATCCGGAACGCCAGCTCCTCGGAAACGAGGAAGCTCATCATGACCTCTGCCTGTACCGATTCGCGCATTGCCTACCCCGCTGTTGTGGAAGTGGCCAGGAATGGTCCCCCAGGGCCTCTTGACAAGAGTGGTGTAAGCGCTTGCAGATCACAAGGAGTGAGTTTTCAGATACTGATAGAGAACGAGAGGGAGCTCAACAGCGCGCCTACTTCACTCCGTAGCCGATCGACCGCATAGGGCAACCGGCCTTCCAAGTGCAGCGGAAGCGAAATGGCCATGGTCGCGGCGGTGTCTCCGGCCGTGATGGGGATGGCCGCGCACACCGTGCCGAGCAAATATTCCTGACGCTCCGTAACCGGCTCCATGCGTCCGAACCCACCGATCCGTTGCTCCAGAGCATGCATGTCCGAAACCGTGTACGGGGTGACGGGCTGGACCGGATGGCGGTCGAAATAGTCCCTGCGCGCTTCCTCGTCGAGCTGGCCCAGCAGGCACTGCCCGATGGCGTGCGCGTGGCCGGTCTCCCGGAAGTCGGCCCACTCCTCGCACGCGGGGTTGGCCGGAGTGTCCGAGACGCCCACGACCTCGATCTCACCGTCGCGGTAGACCGCGAAGTAGACGGGTGCCCCGACCGCGTCGCGGAAGTGCGCGAGCGAGTCGAGGATCATGGTGCGACGTTTCTGCTGGAGCCCGCCAACGGCCAGTCGCTGGGCGGCGGCTCCGAGGACGAAGACCCCGCCCTCGCGGCGGAGGTAGCCCTCGTGGGTCAGGGTCCGCAACAGGTGATAGGCAGTGGGCAGCGGGAGCCCGGCCTCGCGCGCCAGTTGCTTCGCCGGAGCCCCTTCCCGATGGGAACCCACCGCTTCGAGCAACCTCAGGGCTCTTTGCACCGAGCCGATCAGCGTCGGCACACCGGCATTGTGAACCGATGACAAAGCTCACCCCCAGGCGTGGCGGCGGGCCTTGGGGGTGGCCCGCCCGCGGGGGCCGCCCCCGCGTGTCCGCGGTTCCTGGGGGTCGTGCTCGGCTGTTCCTGATGTCACCGCGGGGTCAGCGCGGATTACCGGCTTCGGTGCCCAGGGAACGGCACGGATCGCGACTCTATCCACCGGCTCCGGGGGGACGGGCGGTTTCCCGCCCCACGTTCCCTCACCTGGGTTAATCCCCCGCGAAGCCGCTTCCTACCAATCGCTGGACGAGGACTTCGCACCGGCGCCGGTGAACTTCTTCACGACGAAGATCAGACCGCCGACGAGAGCGGCGAAGAGCAGCACCTTGAAGATCAAGCCGATCAGCGTGCCGATGATGGTGGCGAGCACACCGCCGAAGACGAACAGCGCCAGCAGCGGAACCGCGACCCACTTAACCCACCAAGGCATACCTGCGAATGTCTCCCGGATGCCGTCCATGTCCTCAACCTCTTCCTGGTCCGTTACTTCCTGACTCGATGCTAGGAGGTGGGGAAACGGAACGGGGGCTCGAAGTCCCTTGGAGTCCCCTGACCCGCCCCCTAGGGGCTCCGGGCCCCCGGGGCGCCGGGGAGTCAGGGGTCGCCCGGCCCCGATGGGGCCGCTCAGCCCTCGGGCGGGGAGAAGACCACCAGCACCTTCAGGTCCTCGGTGATGTGGTGGAAGCGGTGCGGGACCCCCGCCGGGACGTAGACGACACCGCCGCGCGCGACCGTCGTCGTCTCCTCTCCGACGGTGATCGAGGCCCGCCCGCTGACCACGAAGTAGACCTCGTCCTGGGCGTGCGGCTGCTGGGGGTCGCTCTGTCCGGCGTCCAGCGCGTACAGCCCGACGGACATGTTCCGTTCGCGCAGGAACTGGAGGTAGGCGCCGTCGTTCGCCAGCCGCTCGGCTTCGAGCTCGTCCAGCCGGAATGCCTTCATCGTCCTTACGCCCCTTGTGCTCTATCTTGCGCTGGCATCCGCTGTCCTGCCGATGTCCCAGCCGGATCTTCTCTGCCACGATCAGACACATGACAAATTTCGTAGTCAAGACGCTCGCCAACGCGGCGGCCCTGGCCGTGGCGATCTGGCTGGTGGCCGGCATCACCCTCGATGACGGCAGCAGCATGGGTCACCGGGCCCTGACCGTGATCCTGGTCGCCCTGGTGTTCGGCCTGGTCAACTTCATCGTCAAGCCCGTGGTGAAGCTGTTCTCGCTGCCCCTGTTCATCCTCACCCTGGGCCTGTTCACCCTCGTCGTGAACGCCCTGATGCTGCTCCTGACCTCCTGGCTGGCCGGAAAGCTCGACCTGAGCTTCCACGTCGAGGGCTTCTGGACGGCCGTGGTCGGTGGCCTGATCATCTCCATCGTCTCCTGGGCCGTGAACATGGTCCTGCCCGACAAGGACTGAGCGAGCCGGACAGAGCCGCCCGGCCCGGCAGTCCACCGGTCGCGGTCCGGCCGGCTCGGCCTCGTCATCGCCACCGCGCTGAAGGAGCACACCGCGTGAACCCCACCGACCGCGCCCGCCTCGGCGACGGCACCCGAGCCGTGCGCGCCGGGCTGCCCGAGCCCGTCAAGAACGAACCGACCCTGCCGGGGCCGGTCTTCGCCGCCCACTTCCACCTGCCCGGGGACGTCGAGGGGCCGTACACCTACGGCCGCGACACCAACCCCACCTGGACCCTGCTCGAGCGGGCCATCGGGGAACTCGAAGCGCCGGGGGAGGAGGTGCACACGATCGTCTTCGCCTCCGGCATGGCGGCGGTCTCCGCCGTCCTGCTCTCGCAGGCCCGCGCCGGGGACACCGTCGTCCTGCCGGACGACGGCTATCAGGCCCTGCCGCTCGTCCGCGGCCAGCTGGAGGCGTACGGAGTCCACGTGCGCACCGCCCCGACCGGCGGGGAAGCCCAGCTCGAGGTGCTCGACGGGGCCCGGCTGCTCTGGATCGAGACCCCGTCCAATCCGGGGCTCGACGTCTGCGACGTACGGCGCCTGGTCGACGCGGCGCACGCGGGGGGCACGCTGGTCGCCGTCGACAACACCCTCGCCACTCCGCTCGGCCAGCGGCCCCTGGGGCTCGGCGCCGACTTCTCGGTCGCCAGCGGCACCAAGGGCCTCACCGGCCACGGCGACCTGCTCCTCGGATACGTCACCTGCCGCGACGCGGAGCTGGCCGCCCGGATCCGCCAGTGGCGCAAGGTCGTCGGTGCGATCCCGGGCCCCATGGAGGCCTGGCTGGCCCACCGGTCCCTGGCCACCCTGCAGCTGCGCACCCACCGGCAGTGGGACAACGCGATGGCCGTCGCCGAGGCGCTGGCGGAGCGCGCCGAGGTGAGCGCCCTGCGCTACCCGGGGCTGCCCACCGACGCCTCCCACAAGACGGCCACCCGCCAAATGGCGGGCTACGGCTCGGTGGTGTCCTTCACGCTGCCCGACCGCGCCCACGCCGAACGCTTCATGACCGCCCTGCGGCTGGTGGAGGACGCCACGAGCTTCGGCGGCGTCCGCTCCACGGCCGAGCGGCGCGGACGCTGGGGCGGTGACGCCGTGCCGGAGGGGTTCATCCGGTTCTCCGCCGGGGCCGAGGACACCGAAGACCTCGTCGCGGACGTCCTGCGGGCCCTTGATTCCGTCTGATGCACCGCGGTGCGTTTCAGAACCGGAGTGCGGGGCCACGCTTCTTCCATGACCGAACGTCCTGTGGTCAAACGCACCGCCCGCGCGATCCTGCTCGACGGTGACGATCTGATCCTGATCAAACGCACCAGGCCCGGCGTCGATCCGTACTGGCTCACCCCCGGCGGCGGAGTGGAGTCCACGGACGCCACCGTCGTCGACGCCCTGCACCGGGAAGTCCACGAGGAACTCGGAGCAAAGATCACCGATGTGGTGCCCTGTTTCGTCGACACCGTCGAGCACATCGCCGAGGCCGGAGTAACAGGGGTCAAGGTGCAGCACTTCTTCGTCTGCCACCTCGAATCGATGGACACCAGCCTGCGCCACGGCCCCGAGATCGATCAGCCCGAAGGCGAGTACGAGATCGTCAGGGTCCCGTTCAGCCGCGTCGGCATCGCCGCCGTCCACCTCGTCCCGCTCTCCCTGCGGCATTACCTCGACGGCAACATCGAGGGCGTCCGCGCCATGCACGCGTCCGACCTGGGCTGAGACGGGCGCGGTGGGGGTCTCCGGCTCAGCCGGAGACCCCCACCGGCTCTTCCACCGAGTCGTACCGGATCCGGTCCCCCGGAATCCCGATCCGCTTGAGGGCGTCCACACCGCTGCGGATCATCCCCGGCGGTCCCGAGACGAACGCGTCGTAGGAGTTCCACGGGCCGTGTTCCCCGGCCGCCTGCGGCAGTTGCCCGGCCAGGCCGTCGCACACCACGGGCCGTACCGACAGCCACGGGTGCGAGCGCTGCAGGCCGAGCAGCGTGTCCTTGTCATAGAGGTCGTCGTCGCTGCGCGCCCCGAAGAAGACCTCCATCGGGCGGCGCTCGCCGTGTCCCGCGACGTCCTCGATCAACGCCTTGATCGGCGCGATGCCCGTCCCGCCGGCCAGGCACAGCATCCCGTTGTCGGTGGTGTGGTCGACCACCATCGAGCCCGCGGGCGGGCCCAGGCGCAGCACATCGCCCGGGCGGGCGTGGCGCACCAGCGCGTTGGAGACCCATCCCGCGGGGACGGCCTTGACGTGGAAGGACAGCAGACCGTCCGAGCGCGGTGCCGACGCGAAGGAGTAGTGCCGCCACACCCGCGGCCACCACGGCGTCTCCAGGCTCGTGTACTGGCCCGCGAGGAAGGTGTAGGGCTGGTCGGGCCGGACCGTCAGCACGGCGATGTCCGGGGTGCGCAGCTCGTGCGAGACCACCTCGGCCTGCCACCAGGCGGGAGACTTCCGTTCGTCCGTCGCGGCGGCGTCGATCATGATCTGGGACATCGCGGTGTATGCCCGTACCCAGGCGGCTTCCGCCTCCGGCCCCCAGGTCCGCTCCGCGTACCGGGCCAGCGCCCCGATCAGGGCCTCGCCCACCGCCGGATAGTGGCCGGCCATCGTGCCGTACTTGCGGTGGCCGGTGCCCAGTCGGCTCAGATAGGGGCCGAGCACCTGCGGGTCGTCGATGTGTTCGGCAGCCGTGAACAGGGCCTTCAGCAGCCGGTCCCGCTGGGTGTCCATGGCGGCGGGAAACATCGACCGTAATTCCGGGTGCCCCGTGAACACCAGGGCGTAGAAGTACGAGGTCACCTTGCCGGCGATGGGACCGATCTCGGCGAGGGTCTCTCGGATGAGCACGGCATCGGGGGAGGGCTCGGTCGCACCACCCCCGGAGGGTATTGCGTCGGTCCCCCATCTGGCCGATCTGGTGGGCGGAGCGTCCATGCGGTGCCTCGCTTCGAAACATCTCGGTCGGTGTGCACGCGTCACGGCCTTGACGCCGTGATTCCGGGTTTCGCAGCATGCCAGCCGCTGGAGCGGCTTGCGGGGAAATGCGGAAAATCCGCAGTTCGAACCGGCTTTCCCCTTAAGATGCCTCAACTTCCGGGAGGAGCGCCGCGGCGAGCCGATAGGCCGCGCGAAGGTCCCGGCCCTCGTAGACGTGCGTCGCGAGGGCGGCCACGTGAGGCCGCGCGTTGACCGCCACCGAGACCGGCAGCACCCCGAACAGGACGGCGTCGGTCATCGAGTCCCCGTAGACGACGCAGTCGCTCCGGCTCACCCCGAACCGCGCGCAGAGACGGTCCGCGACCTCCAGCTTTCCCTCCGGGGTCAGGATTCCGGCCACGTCGACGGGCCCGGTGAACGGCACGGCCGGAAAGACCGAACCGTGCGCGGCGTGGGCGCCCCACTCCAGCAGCAGTTCCACGAAGAACGACGGGGACAGCGAGACCACCGCGCAGTACTCTCCGCGCTCCCGGATCTCCTGCCACACCTCGCGGATCCCCTCGATCCAGGGCGCCCCGTCGAATGCGGCCCGGACGTGCGCCGGGGTCAGCTCCGCCCACAGCGCGTGCACGCCCACCGCGAATTCCGCCGGACCGATCTCCCGGGCGCCGAAGGCCCGTTCCAGTTCGGCGATCTCGGCACTCAGTCCGAGCTGCCGCGAGATCTCGATCGGCGCCGCCGAGCCGAACATCAGGGTGCCGTCGAGGTCGAAGAGGTGCAGGCGCGTCATGAGAGCCGAGGCTAGTCCGTCGGTTTCACGTGAAACAGCGTGTTTCACGTGAAACAACGGCCGGTTTCACGTGAAACATCCGCCTCCAAAACCTCTGGACGACCACCTGCCAGTGATCCAGGCTGGGCCAGGTGACACCACCACAGCTCATCGATCTACCGATCCGCGCACTGACCCTGGACGATCTCCGGCACTGCGCCGACCTTTCCCAAGACCGCGGCTGGCCCCGTGAGGACCACAAGTGGGGCTTGCTCCTCGCTGCCGGAAGCGGCTTCGGAGTCGACGCTCCCGACGGACAAGGCCTCGCGGCCGCGTGCGTCGTCACCCGGTACGGACAGACGAACGACACACCGGAACTCGCCGCCATCGGCATGGTCCTGATCGCCGAGCGGTACTCCCGCCAGGGGCTGGGCCGCCGTCTGATGACGTATATCTGCGACGACGTCCTCAAGGGCGTTCCGCTCACGCTCAACGCCACCCCGTACGGCCGGCCCCTCTACGAGGAACTCGGCTTCGACACCACGGGCCGGGGCGAGATGCTCAAGGGCAGGTTCCGCCCCGATCCCTCGGTTCCCGGGACGGGCACCGTTCCGGTCCGCCCGGCCACCGCGGAGGACATCCCGCGAATCGTGCGGCTGGACGCGGAGGTCTTCGGCACCGACCGGACCCACATGATCGTCAGGCTGCCCGCCTTCGCGGACCAACTGGTCGTCGCCGAGGACGAATCCGGTGAACTCGTCGGGTACGCGGCTCTCTGGCCCAACATGGAGACCCATGTCATCGGCCCGCTGATCGCGCGTGACACCTCCGAGGCGCAGGCCCTCGTGGCCGCTCTCGCGGCCACCACCGAGCGGCCCCTGCGGTCGGACATCGACGTACGTCACGAGGAACTGCGTGACTGGCTCAAGGACCGCGGACTCGACTCCATCACCTTCAACACCGTCATGACCCGGGACCTCCCGGATCTGCCGGGAGACTGGACCCGCCGCTGGGCACCGCTCACCGTGGCCGCGGGCTGAGAAAGGAACACCCCACCATGACCGACCTTCCCCAGCTGGACATCCGGCCCGCCACCGAGGCCGACCTGCCCGACATCGTCGCGATGCTCGCCGACGACCCTCTGGGCGCCACTCGGGAGTCCCCGGACGACCTCACCCCGTACGTGACGGCCCTCAAGCGGCTCATCGACGACCCCCACCAGTACGTCGTCGTCGCCGTCCGCGGGGACCGGGTGGTCGGCACGCTCCAGCTGACCATCATCCCGGGCCTGTCCCGCAAGGGCTCCACCCGTTCCGTCATCGAAGGCGTCCGCGTGCACGCCGACGAGCGCGGCAGTGGGCTGGGGACCCGCTTCATCGAGTGGGCGATCGAGACGTCCCGGGCCGAGAACTGCCAGCTGGTGCAGCTCACCTCCGATGTCACCCGCACCGATGCCCACCGGTTCTACGAGCGGCTGGGCTTCGCCGCCTCGCACGTCGGCTTCAAGTACCAGCTCTGACGCTGACCGGCTGACCGGAATCCGACCGGTCGGCCGGGAGTCCGGAGGTCGGCCGGGCCACTGTCGGTGGTCCGGCCTACCATCCCGGGGATGAGCCGCAGCCTCCCTCTCGTCACCACCGCCGACCGCCGACACCGCCTCGGCCGGCGGCACCGCCTCGCTCCCTCGGCCCGGGCCGCCACGGTGCCCGGGGCGGCGGACGCCGTCGTGGCCCTGCACGCCACCGACGCCGCGACGGTGTTCCTCTCCACCCGTGCCCGCCTCGTCGACTGCACGCCCACGGCCATCGAGCAGGCCCTCTACGAGGACGTGAGCCTCGTCCGGCTGCTCAGCATGCGCAATACGCTCTTCGCCGTCTCGAGGGAGTTCGCTCCCTACGTCGATTCCTCCACCGCGCGCGCGATCGCCCTCAAGGAACGGCGCACTCTGCTCAAGCACTTGGCGGAGGACGGCCAGGGTCTGGACGCCGAGTGGCTCGCCCGGGTGGAGGCCGCGGCCCTCGCCGCCCTGGACGTCAACGGGGCGTCGACCGGCAGCCAGCTCTCCGCCGCCGTACCCGGACTGCGCCGGAAGATCACCGTCGGCCGGGGGAAGAAGTACGAGGCGGAGACCGGTGTGACCACCCGGGTGATCCGCCTGCTGGCCGCTGACGGGCGCATCCGGCGGGACCGGCCCCGCGGCTCCTGGACCTCCAGCCAGTACCGCTGGGTCCACACCGAGCCCTGGGCCCCCGTCCCCGCCGCGGAGGCCCGCGCGGAGCTGGCCCGGCGCTGGCTGCACGCCTACGGACCGGCCACCGAGGCCGACCTCAAGTGGTGGACCGGATGGCCCCTGACCGATGTGCGCAAGGCCCTCGCCGCCACCGGCACCGAAGAAGTCCGCCTGGAGGGCGGGAGCACCGCGCTCGTCGCCGTCGGAGACGGCGCGCCCGAGGCACCGACCGAGCCCTGGGCGGCCCTGCTGCCCGCCCTCGACCCCAGCGGTATGGGCTGGGCCGACCGCGGTTTCCAGCTCGATCCGGCCCACCGCGCGGCCCTCTTCGACTACGCGGGGAACATCGGGCCCACCGTGTGGTGGAACGGCGAGATCGTGGGCGGATGGGCACAGCGGGCCGGGGGCGAGGTCGTCTGGAAGCTGCTGAGCGACCGGGGCCGCGACGCCGAGCTCGCGATCACCACCGAGGCGCGGCGGCTGACCCAGTGGGTGGGCGACGCACGCGTCACCCCGCGCTTTCGCACCCCACTGGAACGCGAACTCGTCGCCTGATCAGCCGATGCCCCGCCATCCCTGGGGGTCGACGCCCCCGGGGACCGGGGCATCCGGGTCGTAGGGCGTCCGGGTGAACACGAACGAGCCGATGTCCAGATGGCTCGGTGGCCCGCCCCCGCGGCGCACCGCGCGCAGGGTCTCGCCCGCGTGGTAGCCGCTCATCCCCACCCAGGTGCCGTCCCCGGCCGCCCGGAACCGCGCCGCCCGCCCGGTCGCCGCCACCGGACCGAGCGCCAGGGTCCCGTCCGCGGTCAGCCGGAGCACGTACGGGGCCGTGCCCCAGTACCAGGGGCCGGTCAGTTCCAGAGCCACCTCATCGGCTTCCCGGAAGGGCTTCCAGGGCTCCGGGATCCGGGGCTCCGCCTCCGCCACGATGCCCAGCAGCTCGGCCGCCAGCGTGGCGACCGGCAGGCCCGAGGTGCAGTTCGCCAGGGCCACCACGGCGAGGTCGTCCGCCTCGCTCAGCCACAGGCACGCGACGAATCCCGGGAGCGAACCGCTGTGCCCGGCCAGGGACCGCCCGCCGGAACCGGTCAGCTGCATGCCCAGCCCGTACCCGCCGTCCGCGACACCCGGCTCGGGCGGCGAGGCCGCCGTGCGCATCTCGCGTACCGTCTCCGCGGCCAGGACCCGCTCGTCGCCCCGGGTGAGGAAGACCGCGAAGCGCGCCAGGTCCCGGGTCGTGGACCAGAGCTGCCCGGCCGGGGCCATGAGCCCCAGGTCCTCCTGCGGTTCCGGCATCATCACGTCGGCCCAGGGATGGACGGCCCAGCCGCCCGCGTGCGGTGCCTGCGGCAGCACGGTGGTCCGCTCCAGCCCCAGCGGCTCCAGGACCTCGGCCCGGAGCACCTCGGCCCACGGCTTGCCGCGGACCGCCTCCACGAGCGAGCCCAGCAGGGTGTAGCCGGGGTTGGAGTAGTGGTGCCGCCGCCCGGGGACGTGCCGGAACGGCTCCTCGCCCAGGACGTCCGCCAGCCCGGGCCGCAACGAGCCCGGGGTGCGCTCCCACCACTGCCCGGGGGTCTCCGCCGCCAGTCCGCCCGTGTGGGCGAGCAGTTGAGCGATGGTCACCTCGCCGGCGCCGGTGCCCGGCAGGTGCTTCTCCAGCGGGTCCTCGAGGCTCAGCAGGCCTTCGTCGCGCAGCCGGAGCACGAGCACCGCGGTGAAGGTCTTGCTGATCGAACCCACCCGGTACTGCACGTCACCGTCGGGGCCGTGCCCGTCCACGCACGTCCGGGAGCCTTCCCAGACGATCTCGCCGCCGCGGGCCACGGCGGCCACGACCGACGGCGCCCGCCCCTCGCTCTGCGCGACGGCGATGCGGTGCAGCAGGGCCCGCCGTGTCGAGGGCAGCAGCGCCCGCTCCTCTGCCGTACCCGCCGCTGCTGTGTCTGCTGTGTCTGCTGTGCTCGCGGAACTCATGCTCCGACTCTAGGTGTTGGCCATGTCCACGAACCGCGAATAATGGCCCTGGAAAGCGACCGTGATCGTCGCCGTGGGACCGTTACGGTGCTTGGCCACGATCAGGTCCGCCTCACCGGCGCGGGGCGATTCCTTCTCGTACGCGTCCTCGCGGTGGAGCAGGATCACCATGTCGGCGTCCTGCTCGATGGAGCCGGACTCTCGCAGGTCGGAGACCATCGGCTTCTTGTCGGTGCGCTGTTCGGGACCACGGTTCAGCTGGGACAGCGCGATCACCGGCACCTCCAGCTCCTTCGCCAGCAGCTTGAGGTTTCGGGACATGTCCGAGACCTCCTGCTGACGGCTCTCGGGACGCCGGGAGCCTCCGGACTGCATCAGCTGCAGATAGTCGATGACGACGAGAGACAGATCGTTTCGCTGCTTGAGCCGACGGCACTTCGCGCGGATCTCCATCATCGACAGGTTGGGGGAGTCGTCGATGTAGAGCGGGGCGGCGGAGACGTCCGGCATCCGGCGGGCCAGCCGGGTCCAGTCGTCGTCGGTCATGGTGCCCGAGCGCATGTGGTGCAGCGCCACCCGGGCCTCCGCCGACAGCAGGCGCATGGCGATCTCGTTCCGCCCCATTTCGAGGGAGAAGATCACGCTGGGGAGGTTGCTCTTGATCGAGCAGGCCCGGGCGAAGTCCAGGGCCAGTGTCGACTTGCCCATGGCGGGGCGGGCCGCGATCACGATCATCTGGCCCGGGTGCAGCCCGTTCGTCAGCGAGTCGAGGTCGGTGAAGCCGGTCGGCACGCCCGACATCTGGCCGCTGCGCGAGCCGATCGCCTCGATCTCGTCGAGGGCGCCCTCCATGATGTCGCCGAGCGGCAGGTAGTCCTCGGAGGTCCGCTGCTCGGTGACGGCGTAGATCTCGGCCTGGGCGCTGTTGACGATCTCGTCGACGTCGCCGTCCGCCGCATAGCCCATCTGTGTGATCTTCGTACCCGCGGCGACGAGCCGCCGCAGGACCGCCCGCTCGTGGACGATCTCCGCGTAGTACTCCGCGTTGGCCGCCGTCGGCACGGACTGGACCAGGGTGTGCAGATACGACGCCCCTCCGACCTTGCTGATCTCGCCGCGCCGGGTCAGCTCCGCGCCGACGGTGATCGGGTCGGCGGGCTCCCCCTTCGCGTACAGGTCGAGAATCGCCTGGTAGATCGTCTCGTGCGAGGGGCGGTAGAAGTCGTGGCCCTTGAGCACCTCGACCACATCGGCGATCGCGTCCTTCGAGAGCAGCATGCCGCCCAGGACCGACTGCTCGGCATCCAGGTCCTGGGGCGGGACGCGCTCGAAGCCGCCGCCACCGCCGTCCCAGGAGCCGCCCTCACGGCCTCGCTCGTGCTGGTCGTCCCCGCGGCCGCGGCCTTCGCTGTTGCGGCGCGGACGGGCGGGCAGACGGTCACCTGGACCGCTGTCGGCCCAAGGGTCGTCCATGGGCTCGGGACTGCTCACCGGGCCGCCTCCTCCCGTCCGCAAAGCGGACCTTGCCGTGTCAGTCTTTCTACGACACGGCTCTGACATTTGGGGCACCCGGATCGGCTCTCGGCGCGTCGGGCAACGCACCACGGTAGAGCCGTCGGCGACGTCAGCCAATCTGGTTATCCACAGGCTGTGTGGATGAGATGTGGATGACGAGCCCAATGCTGTGGGTAACTCACCGGAAGCTGTGTACGGACCGGGGGACAGTGCTGTGGACAAAATCACCCGACCCACCCCGTTACCCCATCTGACCTGGCCTTTCTCCTTCCGCGACCTGTGGGGGAGAAAATTCTTCGCCACTGTCTCAAGATCGCCTCCAAAGGGGTGGGAAGAACGCCCAAGTCAGCGCGTCAGTAAGGAGCCCAACACTCTTGCATCCATTACCTGTGGAAGATTAGGTTGAGCACATGACACAGGCCACCGAGACTCCGAAGGCTGCCCCGAGACGGCACGACCGCGAGATCTTCGCACTCGCGCTTCCCGCCTTCGGCGCCCTCGTCGCCGAACCCCTCTTCGTGATGGCCGACAGTGCCATCGTGGGGCATCTCGGCACCCCCCAGCTCGCCGGCCTCGGGGTAGCGGCCGCTCTCCTGACGACCGCCGTGAGCGTCTTCGTCTTCCTCGCCTACGCGACCACCGCGGCGGTCGCCCGCCGGGTCGGCGCCGGCGACCTCCAGGCCGCCATCCGGCAGGGCATGGACGGCATCTGGCTCGCCCTCCTGCTCGGCGCGGCCGTCGTCGCCGTCGTCCTGCCCACGGCGCCCTGGCTGATCTCGCTCTTCGGCGCCTCCGACACCGTGACCCCGTACGCCGTCACCTATCTGCGCATCTCCGCGTTCGGCATCCCGGCCATGCTCGTGGTCCTGGCCGCCACCGGAGTGATCCGCGGGCTCCAGGACACGCGCACCCCCCTGTACGTCGCCATCGGCGGCTTCGCTCTCAACGGCGGGCTGAACGTGGCCCTGGTCTACGGCGCCGGCCTCGGTATCGCCGGTTCCGCCTGGGGCACCGTCATCGCCCAGTGCGCCATGGCCGCCGCCTACCTGTTCGTCGTGGTCCGGGGCGCCCGCCGCCATCACGCCTCCCTGCGGCCCGACGTGGCCGGCATCCGGGCCTGTGCGCAAGCCGGAGTGCCCCTGCTCGTGCGGACCCTGTCCTTGCGGGCCGTCCTGATGATCGCGACCGCCGTCGCGGCCCGGCTGGGCGACGCGGACATCGCGGCCCACCAGATCCTGCTCTCCCTGTGGAGCCTGCTCGCCTTCGCACTGGACGCGATCGCCATCGCGGGGCAGGCCATCATCGGCCGCTACCTGGGCGCGGGGGACACCGAGGGCGCCAAGGCCGTGTGCCGCCGCATGGTGCAGTGGGGCATCGCCTCGGGTGTGGTCCTCGGCATCCTGGTCGTCGTCGCCCGGCCGCTCTTCGTACCGCTCTTCACCGGTGACCCCACGGTCAAGGAAGCCCTGCTGCCCGCCCTGCTCGTCGTGGCCGTCTCCCAGCCGGTCTGTGGCATCGTCTTCGTCCTCGACGGAGTCCTGATGGGCGCCGGCGACGGCCGTTACCTGGCCTGGGCGATGGTCGTGACGCTGGCCGTGTTCACCCCGGCCGCCCTGCTCGTCCCGAGCCTCGGCGGGGGCCTCACCACGCTCTGGTGGGCGATGACGCTGATGATGATGGTCCGGATGGTCACCCTTCAGCTGCGGGCCCGCTCCGGCCGCTGGCTGGTCACGGGCGCCTCCCGCTGACCCGGCCCACCGCCGATGTTTCACGTGAAACCCACCGTTTCACGTGAAACACCCGTGTTTCACGTGAAACATCGCCCGGAGCGCGATGCGCGCGTGCCGTCCGGAAACCACGAAGGGCCGTACCCCGGGGGGTACGGCCCTTCGTGCGCGGCACTTAGGCGGCGACGACCTCGATGCCCAGGTTCGCGACGACCTCGGCGTGCAGACGCACGGAGACCTGGTACGAACCGAGGGTCTTGATCGGGGACGCCAGCTCGACGCGGCGCTTGTCGACCTTCGGGCCACCGGAGGACTCGATCGCCGTGGCGATGTCGGCCGGGGTCACGGAGCCGAACAGGCGGCCGGAGTCACCCGAACGGGTGGCCAGACGCACCTTCACGCCCTCGAGCTTGGCCTTGAACTCGTTGGCCTGCTCGATGGTCGCGATCTCGTGGATCTTGCGGGCGCGGCGGATCTGCGCCACGTCCTTCTCGCCACCCTTGGTCCAGCGGATGGCGAAGCCACGCGGGACCAGGTAGTTGCGAGCGTAGCCGTCCTTGACGTCGACGACGTCGCCGGCAGTTCCGAGGCCGGAGACCTCGTGGGTCAGGATGATCTTCATTATTCGGTCACCCTTTCCTTATCGCGCGGTGGACGTGTAGGGCAGCAGTGCCATCTCACGGCTGTTCTTGACTGCCGTGGCGACGTCACGCTGGTGCTGCGTGCAGTTGCCGGTGACGCGGCGGGCACGGATCTTGCCGCGGTCGGAAATGAACTTCCGCAGCATGTTCGTGTCCTTGTAGTCCACGTACACGGTCTTGTCCTTGCAGAACGCGCAGACCTTCTTCTTAGGCTTGCGCACAGGCGGCTTCGCCATTGTGTCTCTCCTGTGTGATCAAGAAGTGGGGTAGAGCTGCCCTAGAAGGGCGGCTCGTCCGAGTAGCCACCGCCGGAGCCGCCGGAGCTTCCGCCCCAACCGCCCCCGCCGCCGCCCTGCTGCTGCGGCTGGCCGCCGGCCGGTGCGCTGGACGCCCACGGGTCGTCGGAAGGTGCTCCGCCGCCCTGCGGGCCGCCGCTGGGGGCTCCGCCCCAGTTGCCACCGCCGCCGCCCTGCTGACCGCCGCCACCGCCGCCGTAGCCACCCTGGCCGCCGCGACCCGTGGTCTTGGTGACCTTGGCCGTGGCGTTCTTCAGGCTGGGGCCGACTTCCTCGACGTCCAGCTCGTAGACCGTGCGCTTGACACCCTCACGGTCCTCGTAAGACCGCTGGCGCAGCCGGCCCTGAACGACGACACGCATGCCCCGGGTAAGGGACTCCGCGACGTTCTCGGCCGCCTGCCGCCACACCGAGCAGGTCAGGAACAGGCCTTCGCCGTCCTTCCACTCATTGGTCTGACGGTCGAAGGTGCGGGGGGTGGACGCGACACGGAACTTCGCGACCGCCGCACCCGAGGGGGTGAAGCGCAGCTCGGGGTCGTCGACGAGATTGCCGACGACCGTGATGACGGTCTCGCCTGCCATGGATGAACCTCTCGGCGGGTTTTGCTGCTGGCTGCTTGTGCTACTCGAAATCCCGATTACCGCTGAACTGGGAAGTTCAGTGGGTCTCGGGACGGAGGACCTTGGTCCGGAGGACCGACTCGTTCAGGTTCATCTGTCGGTCGAGCTCCTTGACGACCGCAGGCTCGGCCTGAAGGTCGATGACCGAGTAGATGCCCTCGGGCTTCTTCTTGATCTCGTAAGCGAGACGACGACGGCCCCAGGTGTCGACCTTCTCGACCTTTCCGTTGCCCTCACGGACGACGGAGAGGAAGTTCTCGATCAGCGGGGAGACAGCGCGCTCCTCGAGATCGGGGTCGAGGATGACCATCACTTCGTAGTGACGCATGTGGAACCCACCTCCTTTGGACTCAGCGGCCACGGTCGTTCCGTGGCAGGAGGGTCGTGATGCGTATCGCACCCTGTCCGAGCGAACGGACACAGGTGCAGACCGTACAGAGTACCTGCTCACCTCCTTCCGGTTGAAATCCGGCACCTGGAGGCCACACTCTGTACCCATCGGGTGTGCTCGGTGCTATGCCCCCGGCCCCGCCGGACGGCAGTACCGCCGCACCGCTCTGCGTCAGCCAGGAGGTGCCTTCCGATGGCACAGGCAATGCGGCCCCAGTCGTCCATCTCGCTGTTCTCGACCGACGGCAAGCCCCATCCGCTGCAGGACACCCTTGTGGCGGTCACTCTGATCCTCGGCATCGTGGCGTTCGTCACGGCGTTCTTCCACAATCTGCACCTGCTCAGCTCGTGGACCGGACTGATCGGCATCCTCACCGGCGCCTACGGACAGTTCATCTCGGCCACGACACGCGAGCGCTTCGCACTGATCGTCGGCCTGGGAGCCTCCGCGGTCGGGTTCTATCTCGCCATGGCACACGGCGGGCTCTTCGGGTAGCCGGGCACCTCCGCGACAGGGCGCCGGCCGACCGCCGGCCCGGACCGGGTCCGTCCCCCAGATGGGTGGCGCCCTTGTCGCAGTAGGCTTCGCGCCATAGCCAGCGAAGCCGCCTAGGAGACGCCCCGCATGAGCCTGTCCCTGAGGACCATCAGCCGAGAGCAGCATCTGGCATACCTCCAGAGCCTGCCCTCGGCGAGCCACTGCCAGGTTCCGGCGTGGGCCGACGTGAAGAACGAGTGGCGTTCGGAGAACCTCGGTTGGTTCGACAACTCCGGTGAACTCGTCGGTGCCGCCCTGGTGTTGTACCGGCAGTTGCCCAAGGTCAAGCGCTACCTCGCTTACCTTCCCGAAGGCCCCGTCATCAACTGGTACGCCCCGAATCTCGAGGAATGGCTCCAGCCGATGCTGGCCCACCTCAAGCAGCAGGGCGCCTTCACCGTGAAGATGGGTCCGCCCGTCGTCATCCGCCGCTGGAACGCGACGGCCATCAAGGCCGGCATCCAGGACCCCGACGTCAAGCGCCTGCGCGACGTGGAGGCTTCGGTCATCGAGCCCCGCGCCTTCGAGGTGTCCGACAAGCTCCGCCGCATGGGCTGGCAGCAGGCCGAGGACGGGGGCGCCGGTTTCGGCGACGTCCAGCCTCGCTACGTCTTCCAGGTCCCGCTCGCGGAGCGTTCGCTGGACGACGTCCTCAAGGGCTTCAACCAGCTGTGGCGCCGCAACATCAAGAAGGCCGAGAAGGCCGGCGTCGAGGTCGTCCAGGGCGGTTACGAGGACCTGCCGACCTGGCAGCACCTCTACGAGATCACCGCCGAGCGCGACAAGTTCCGCCCGCGCCCGCTCAGCTACTTCCAGCGCCAGTGGACGGCCCTCAACTCCGAGGACCCGAACCGGATGCGGCTGTACATCGCCACGCACGAGGGGGAGCCGCTGGCCGCCGCCACGATGCTCACCGTCGGCCAGCACGTCTGGTACTCGTACGGCGCTTCCGCGAACCACAAGCGCGAGGTCCGGCCGTCGAACGCGATGCAGTGGCGCATGCTGCGCGATTCCTACGCGCTCGGCGCGAGCGTGTACGACCTGCGCGGCATCAGCGACACTCTGGACGAGAACGACCACCTGTTCGGCCTCATCCAGTTCAAGGTCGGCACGGGCGGCGAGGCCGTGGAGTACGTCGGCGAGTGGGACTTCCCGCTCAACAAGATGCTGCACAAGGCGCTCGACATCTACATGTCCCGCCGCTGATCCCCACCCCACCCCCACTGCACCGAGCAGTTCTTTTCTAGAGAGGTTCCGGACGGGCATGGCGCTCACGCTCTACGTCGACACCGCGCGCTGGCGTGCGCACCAGAAGCAGATCCAGGATCAGTTCCCCGGACTGATCCCGGTCTGCAAGGGCAACGGCTACGGCTTCGGCCACGAGCGGCTGTGCGAAGAGGCGACCCGTATGGGCGCCGACATCCTGGCCGTGGGAACGACGTACGAAGCCGCCGCCATAAAGGATCTGTTCGGCGGGGACCTGCTGGTCCTGACCCCGTTCCGGCGGGGCGAGGAGCCGGTGCCGCTGCCCGACCGGGTCATCCGCTCGGTCTCTTCGGTGGACGGGGTGCGCGGCCTGGTCGGCGCCCGCGTCGTCATCGAGTGCATGAGCTCGATGCGCCGCCACGGGATCTCCGAACAGGATCTGGGGCAGCTGCACTCGGCGATCGAGGACGTGCGGCTGGAGGGCTTCGCCCTGCACCTGCCGCTGGACCGGCCCGACGGCTCCGACGCCGTCGAAGAGGTCATCGCCTGGATGGACCGGCTGCGCGCGGCCAGGCTCCCGCTGCACACCATGTTCGTCAGTCACCTGCGGTCCGAGGAGCTGACGCGGCTGCGCCAGCAGTTCCCGCAGACCCGGTTCCGGGCCAGGATCGGCACCCGGCTCTGGCTGGGCGACCACGACGCGACCCAGTACCGGGGCGCCGTGCTGGACGTCACGCGGGTCGCCAAGGGCGACCGCTTCGGCTACCGCCAGCAGAAGGCCGCCTCGGACGGCTGGCTGGTCGTCGTGGCGGGCGGCACCTCGCACGGCGTGGGCCTGGAGGCGCCCAAGGCGCTCCACGGTGTGATGCCGCGTGCCAAGGGGGTCGCCCGGGCGGGGCTGGCCACCGTGAACAGGAACCTGTCGCCGTTCGTGTGGGCGGGCAAGCAGCGCTGGTTCGCGGAGCCCCCGCACATGCAGGTGTCGATCCTGTTCGTGCCCTCGGACGCGACCGAGCCGCGCGTGGGGGACGAGCTGGTGGCCCACCTGCGGCACACCACGACGCAGTTCGACCGGGCGCTCGACGCCTGATGCGCCCGGGGGGCACCGGCCGGGCTCAGTCCCGGACGGCGCCCCACTCGACCCGCTGTCCCTCCGAGGGCGTCGCTTCCTGCGGCGCCCTCGTGGTGGTGGTGAGCGTGAACCGGTCCTCGGCCCCGTCCAGGACACCGCCGGAGGGATCGTCCGAGCCGTCCTGGCGCACGACGTCCCGTTCGGGCATCAGGATGTCGCGGACGATCACGGCGCAGAGGTAGAGGGTGCCGATCAGGTGGGCGGCGATGGCCAGCTGGTAGCCCTCGAGGGGCAGTCCCTGGTGCTTCTCGCCGCTGGTCGTGTAGGCGAGGTAGAACCAGATCCCGAGGAAGTACAGGACCTCGCAGGTCTGCCAGATCAGGATGTCCCGCCAGCGCGGGCGGGCGAGGGCGGCGAGCGGGATGAGCCACAGCACGTACTGCGGCGAGTAGACCTTGTTGGCCAGGATGAAGACGGCGACGACCAGGAACACCAGCTGGGCGAACCGGGGGCGCCGGGGAGCGGTGAGGCCGAGCAGCCCGATGGCTCCGCAGAGCAGCAGGGTCAGCCCGGTCGCGTAGGTGTTCGCCCCCTCCAGCGGGTTCCCGGAGCGCTGGGAGATCAGCAGCCAGACGGACCCGAAGTCGATGGGCCGTTCCTGGCTGAAGGTGTAGAACTTCGACCAGCCGTCCCAGGCGTAGAGCATGACGGGCAGGTTCACCACGAGCCAGGAGGCGACCGCGCCGAGCGTCGCCAGGCCGAACGCGCGCCACTTGCCGGCCCGCCAGCACAGGACGAACAACGGCCCCAGCAGCAGCACGGGATAGAGCTTGGCCGCGGTGGCCAGGCCGATCAGGACGCCGAAGGCCAGGGCCCGGCCGCGGGACCACATGAGCATCCCGGCGGCGGTCAGGGCGATGGCCAGCAGGTCCCAGTTGATGGTCGCGGTCAGCGCGAAGGCGGGCGCGAGGGCGAAGAGCAGGGCGTCCCAGGGACGGCGGCGGTGGGTGCGCGCGACGCAGACGGCGATGACGGCGGCGCAGGCCATCAGCATGCCCGCGTTGACCATCCAGTACATCTGCTCGCGGTGCTGCATGGAGCCGCCGGTGGGCGTCAGCCATGACGCGACCTGCATGAAGAGCCCGGTGAGCACGGGGTACTCGAGGTACTGCATGTCGCCGGTGAGCCGGTCGAAGTACGGCGTCAGACCGTCGGCGAAGCCGCGTACGACGTACAGGTGCGGGATGTCCGAGTAGCAGGCGTGGGTGTACTGCGAGCCCGCGCCGCGGAACCAGGCCCAGTCGTAGCAGGGCAGCTTCTGCACCATGCCGAGCGCGAACATGCCGATCGCGACCAGGGCGATGACACGCACCGGGCTCAGCCAGTGCCCGCCGAGCCGTGCGTACCGGCCCATCGGGCCGCCGATCAGCTCGCTGCCGGCCGCTGCGACCTCGTCCTGCCGTGTGGGCAATACGGGGCGGTCCTCGTGCACCTTCGTCATGCGCTCATCCTGCCGTACGGGGCTGTGTGCGCCGAGGGCCGTCGCATCGGACATGCGACGGCCCTCGGGACGCGGGACGGACGGGGAGGCGCGGATCAGCCGGTGTCGGCGGCCCCCGACGGACCCCAGACGGTGTTGCCCGGCCTGCCGGGCCTGCTCTTCGTCGGACTGGGCTTTCCGGTGGGCGTGCCGCTCGGATCCGGGTCGCAGTACAGCTTCCACGGGTTGCAGCTGGGCTTGCCGCCCGGTGACGGGGACGGGGAGACCGTCGGCGACGGCGAGATCTCGGGGGACGGCGACACGGTCGGCGACGGCGAGACGACCGGGGTGGGCGTGGGGGTGGGAGCGCCCGCGGCGTCCGCCGTCACGCCGATGTCGTCGGCCTCGGGGAACTCCTTCTCCGGGGACCCCTTGAGCGCTTCCTTCATGTATTCGGTCCAGATCACCGCGGGGATGTCACCACCGTGGATGGAGTCGACGCCACCCACCCGGTTCATGGACATCAGCTTCTTGTCCGCGGAGTTCGGGTCGTTGCGGAACAGGGTGACGGCCGTCGACAACTGCGGGGTGTAGCCGACGAACCAGGCCGACTTGTTCTGGTCGGTCGTACCGGTCTTGCCCGCGGCGGGGCGGCCGAGCTTCTTGGCCTTGGTGCCGGTGCCGTTCTCCACGACGTTGCGCAGGACCTTGGTGATGGTGTCGGCGATGGAGTTGTCCATGGCCCGCTGGGCCTTGGGGGCCTCGAAGCCGGACAGCTCCTTGCCGTCCTTGAGCACCTTGGTGACCGAGAAGGGCTCGTGGTGGGTGCCGGAGTCGGCGAAGGTCCCGTAGGCGTCGGCCATGCGGATGGCCGAAGGGGTCGAGGTGCCGAGGGCGAACGACGCGTTGTCGGTCGGGTCCATCGACTCCTTGAGGATGCCGGAGGCCTCGGCCACCCCGCGCACCTTGTCGTGGCCGACGTCGAAGACGAGCTGGGCGAACGGCGTGTTGATGGACTTCTCCATCGCCTCGTTGAGGGTCACGTAGCCGTACTGGGTGGGGCTCTCGTTCTTCTGCTTGAAGGGCTTGCCATCGGCGGAGCGCAGCGGCTTGCCGTCACGGTTGTTGATGACCGTGAGGTCGTTGCCGTTGTACTTGCTGTTGACGGAGATGCCCTGGCCGTGCGAGTTCTGGGTGCCGTACTCCAGCGCCGCCGCCAGGACGAACGGCTTCCAGGTGGAGCCCACCGGGACACCGATGGTGTTCGCGTTGTTGGTGAAGTGCTTCTTGTCCCAGCCGGGCCCGCCGTAGAGCGCCACGACGGCGCCGGTCTTCACGTCCACGGAAGCGGCGCCGAACTGGACGAACGTGTCGTAGTCGGGCCGGGCCTTCTCGTCGAGGAAGCCGTTGCGGGTGTCCTCGACGGCCTTGACCAGCGCGTCCACCTTGGGCTTCTGGAAGGTGGTGGTGATCTGGTAGCCACCGAGCGCCATCTGTTCCGCGGTGATGCCCTTGGCCTTCATCACGTACTGCTTGGCCGTCTCGACCAGGTAGCCGGTCTGGCCGCCGAGCGAACGGGCCTGTGCGGAGTCGACCAGCTGGGGGAATTCGCGGTACTTGTCCCGTTCGGCCTGGTCCATCCGGTGTACCGCGACCTCGCGGTCCAGCACCCAGGCCCAGCGGCTCTTGGCGCGCTTGGTGTTGGCCTCGGGGGTGGCCGCCGCTCCGATGCCGCCGTCCGGGTTGTAGAGGTTGGGGCCCTTGAGGACCGAGGCGAGGAAAGCACCCTCGGAGGGGGTCAGCTTGTCGCAGTCCTTGTTGAAGTACGCGCGGGAGGCGGCCTGGATGCCGTAGGCGTCCCGGCCGTAGTACGCCGTGTTCAGGTAGCCCGCGAGGATCGTGTCCTTCTCCGCGGTGACGCCGAGCTTTATCGAGATGAACAGCTCCGTGACCTTCCGCTTGAGCGTCTGGTCGGAGTCCAGGAAGGTGTTCTTCACGTACTGCTGGGTGATGGTCGAGCCACCCTGGGTCGAGCCGCCCTTGGCCATGTTGACGACGGCGCGGGCGATGCCCATGGGGTCGACGCCGCTGTCGGTGTCGAAGGACTCGTTCTCCGCCGAGATCACGGCGTTCTGCATCGACCGCGGGATCTTGTCGATGGGCACGATCTGCCGGTTGGTCGAACCGCCGGTCGCGACCATCTGGGTCCCGTCGGCCCAGTAGAAGACGTTGTTCTGCGCCTCGGCGGCCTTGTTCGCGTCAGGGGTGCCCACCATCGCGATACCGATGCCCGACCCGGCCGTGATGATCGCGAAGAAGCCCAGGGCCGTGCCCCCGACGAGCTTCCAGGAGGGCAGGAAGCGCTTCCAGCCCTCTCGGTCGGACCGCGGGTAATTGATGAGCCGCTTGTCCTTGCGGCCCGGGACCTTGCCGTCGCCGCGGTTCGCACCGGCTCCTCGGGAGCCCCTGCGGGCTCCGGCACGGCTGTCGTGGGCCGACTGCGCCGTGTACGGGCCACCGGGCGGTGCGGTGGGGGCCTCGCGCCCGGGCGCGCTGCCCCGGACGGGCCGCTGCTGGGCGGCCCGACGGGCCGCGGCGCGTCCACCACCTTGCTGCTGCGGCGGTTTGCGGCGGTGCTCGCTCATCGAACGACTACTCCTCGGGCAGGCGAGTGGCCTGGAAGCGGCAGGCGTATTCCGGTTCCCCCGGCGCACAGACTACGCACGCTCAAAACCCAACCAGTGCCGAAGTTCACCCCAAATCAGGCAACTCTCCTGCCACGAATTAGTGATGTGACGCCGGTCACCACGTCTCCCCTTGTCGTAACGGGCCGCCCGTTCTATCGTCTGGATGTATCGAGTCGATACATCAGCTCGGCATAAAGGACTCAGGGGCGAGGAGGAAGCAGGCGGATGAGCCGGCGATCGGGCATTCTCGAGTTCGCTGTCCTCGGCCTGCTCCGCGAGTCCCCCATGCACGGCTATGAGCTGCGCAAACGGCTCAACACCTCGCTGGGGGTGTTCCGGGCGTTCAGCTACGGGACGCTGTACCCCTGCCTCAAGACGCTCGTCGCCAACGGGTGGTTGATCGAGGAACCGGGCAATGCCCTGGAAGACGCGCTCGCCGCTTCACTCGCAGGGCGCCGCGCCAAGATCGTCTACCGGTTGACGGCAGCGGGCAAGGAGCACTTCGAGGAGCTGCTCTCCCACACCGGCCCCGATACCTGGGAAGACGAGTCCTTCGCCGCCCGCTTCGCGTTCTTCGGTCAGACCGAACGGGACGTGCGCATGCGGGTACTGGAGGGCCGCCGCAGCCGGCTGGAGGAGCGCCTGGAGAAGATGCGCACCTCGCTCGCCCGGACGCGGGAGCGCCTCGACGACTACACGCTTGAGCTGCAGCGGCACGGTATGGAATCCGTGGAGCGCGAAGTGCGCTGGCTGAACGAGCTGATCGAGAGCGAGCGGGCGGGACGGGATCGGAGACGACCCGACTCGCCCGACGAAACTGCAAAATGAGGCCCTGCATTCGCAGGCCTCGTCCGAGAACAAACAGGGAGCAACCGGAATGGGTTCGGTTCGCGTAGCCATCGTCGGCGTAGGCAACTGCGCCGCCTCGCTGGTGCAGGGCGTCGAGTACTACAAGGACGCCGACCCGGCGACCAAGGTCCCGGGCCTGATGCACGTCCAGTTCGGCGACTACCACGTCCGCGACGTCGAGTTCGTTGCCGCCTTCGACGTCGACGCGAAGAAGGTCGGCCTCGACCTTTCGGACGCCATCGGCGCCAGCGAGAACAACACGATCAAGATCTGCGACGTCCCCAACAAGGGCGTGACCGTTCAGCGCGGCCACACCCTGGACGGCCTGGGCAAGTACTACCGGATGACGATCGAGGAGTCCGCCGAGGCCCCGGTCGACATCGTCCAGGTCCTCAAGGACAAGCAGGTCGACGTTCTGGTCTGCTACCTGCCCGTCGGTTCCGAGGCCGCCGCGAAGTTCTACGCGCAGTGCGCCATCGACGCCAAGGTCGCGTTCGTCAACGCCCTTCCGGTCTTCATCGCCGGCACCAAGGAGTGGGCTGATAAGTTCACCGAGGCGGGCGTCCCGATCGTCGGCGACGACATCAAGTCGCAGGTCGGCGCGACCATCACGCACCGCGTGATGGCGAAGCTGTTCGAAGACCGCGGTGTCCGTCTCGAGCGCACCATGCAGCTCAACGTCGGCGGCAACATGGACTTCAAGAACATGCTCGAGCGCGACCGCCTCGAGTCCAAGAAGATCTCGAAGACGCAGGCCGTCACCTCGCAGATCCCGGACCGCGAGCTGGGCGAGAAGAACGTCCACATCGGCCCGTCGGACTACGTCGCGTGGCTCGACGACCGCAAGTGGGCGTACGTCCGCCTCGAGGGTCGCGCCTTCGGTGACGTTCCGCTGAACCTCGAGTACAAGCTCGAGGTGTGGGACTCCCCGAACTCCGCCGGTGTCATCATCGACGCCGTGCGCGCCGCGAAGATCGCCAAGGACCGCGGCATCGGTGGCCCGATCCTGTCGGCTTCGAGCTACTTCATGAAGTCCCCGCCGGTCCAGTACTTCGACGACGAGGCCTACGCGAACGTCGAGAAGTTCATCAAGGGCGAGGTCGAGCGCTAAACAGGACACAGCGCGACGGACCAAGGGCTCCGGCCACTTGGACTTCGACTGTTCTTCCGCGGAGGGTCCCCAGGCAATGTGCCCGGGGACCCTCCGCGTATGTGACCCTTGCCCACATGCCTGTCGTACGTGATCTGCGCGTACTCCTGCGCCTGAGGGATTTCCGCAATCTGCTCGCCGTGCGGCTGCTGTCCCAGGCGGCCGACGGCGTCTACCAGGTGGCGCTCGCCACCTATGTGGTCTTCTCCCCGGAGAAGCAGGCCTCGCCCGCGGCCATCGCCTCGGCCATGGCCGTCCTGCTGCTGCCCTACTCGGCGATCGGCCCCTTCGCCGGAGTGCTGCTGGACCGCTGGCCCCGCCGCCAGGTCTTCCTCCACGGCAACCTGCTGCGGGCCTTCCTCGCCTGCGTCACCGGGACGCTGATCGTCGCGCAGGTCCCCGACTGGCTGTTCTACGCCTCCGCGCTGTCGGTGACGGCCGTCAACCGCTTCGTGCTGGCCGGGCTCTCGGCGTCGCTGCCCCGGGTCGTCGGCGCGGATCAGCTGGTGACCGCCAACTCCCTCTCGCCGACCGCCGGTACCCTCGCGGCGACCCTGGGCGGGGGACTGGCCTTCCTGGTGCGCCTCTTCGCCTCCGAGACCAACGCCGTCGTCGTCCTGCTCGGCGCCGCGCTCTACCTGTGCGCGGCGCTCGTCTCGCTGCGGCTGGGCATCCGGCTCCTCGGCCCCGACCACACCCCCACCGAGCAGTACCCGTCGGTGACCCAAGGGGTCGTACTGACGGTGCGGGGCATGGCCCAAGGGCTGCGGCACCTGCACGAGCGCCGGGACGCGGCGCAGGCACTGACGGCCATGACCTCGATGCGCTTCTGCTACGGGGCGTTGACGGTGACCCTGCTGACGCTGTGCCGCTACGCCTGGTCGGACAACGAGGCGGACGGCCTCGCCCTCCTGGGCGTGTCCGTCGGGGTCTCCGGCGCCGGGTTCTTCACGGCCGCCGTCGTCACGCCGTGGTGCGTGGGGCGGCTCGGGACCCGGGGCTGGATCACCCTCTGCGCGTCCATAGCGGCGGTCCTGGTGCCGAGTCTCGGTCTGTTCTTCGCACCCGGGCCGATGCTGGCCGCCGCGTTCATCCTGGGGCTGGTCACCCAGGGAGCGAAGATCGCGACCGACACGGTCGTGCAATCGCAGGTGGACGACGCGTTCCGGGGCCGGATCTTCTCCGTCTACGACGTGCTCTTCAACGTGGCCTTCGTCGGAGCGGCCGCCGCATCCTCGCTGGTGCTGCCCCTCGACGGGAAGTCCGTCCCGCTGATCCTGGGCGTGGCCGCGCTCTACGCCATGACCGGCGCCCTGCTGATCCGGCAGGGGCGACGTTTCACGTGAAACATCGCCCCCCTCGGTCCCACCGGCGCTCCCGCGGTCGATGTTTCACGTGAAACATCGGAGCGAGGGCCTCAGTTCTCGGCGGCCCACCACTCCTTGAGGGCCGTGACGACCGTCTCGCGCTCCATCGGGCCGTTCTCGAGCCGCAGCTCCAGCAGGAACGCGTAGGCCTTGCCGATCACCGGCCCCGGGCCGACTTCCAGGATCTCCATGATCTCGTTGCCGTCCAGGTCGGGCCGGATCGAATCCAGCTCTTCCTGCTCCTGGAGCTGCGCGATCCGAGCCTCCAGGCCGTCGTAGGCGTGGGAGAGCGCATTGGCCTTGCGCTTGTTGCGCGTGGTGCAGTCCGAGCGGGTCAGCTTGTGCAGCCGCGACAGCAGCGGCCCCGCGTCCCGCACGTAGCGGCGGACCGCGGAGTCCGTCCACTCGCCGGCCCCGTAGCCGTGGAAGCGCAGGTGCAGCTCCACCAGCCGGGAGACGTCCTTGACCATGTCGTTGGAGTACTTCAGCGCCGTCATGCGCTTCTTGGTCATCTTCGCGCCCACCATCTCGTGGTGGTGGAAGGAAACCCGGCCGTCGCTCTCGAAGCGGCGCGTCCGCGGCTTGCCGATGTCGTGGAGCAGCGCGGCCAGCCTGAGCACGAGGTCAGGGCCGTCCTCCTCCAGGTCGATCGCCTGCTCCAGCACGATCAGCGAGTGGTCGTAGACGTCCTTGTGCCGGTGGTGCTCGTCGCTCTCCAGCCGCAGCGCGGGCAGCTCGGGCAGGACCCGGTCGGCCAGGCCCGTCTCCACGAGCAGCCCCAGCCCCTGGCGGGGCCGGTCCGACAAGAGGAGCTTGTTCAGCTCCGCCTGGACCCGCTCAGCCGAGACGATCTCGATCCGCTCGGACATCGCCTTCATCGCCGCGACGACCTCGGGGGCGACCTCGAAGTCCAGCTGCGCGGCGAACCGGGCGGCCCGCATCATGCGCAGCGGGTCGTCGGAGAAGGAGTCCTCGGGGGTGCCGGGGGTCCGCAGGACGCGGGCCGCCAGGTCCTCCAGTCCACCGTGCGGATCGATGAACCGCTGCTGCGGAAGGGCCAGCGCCATGGCGTTGACGGTGAAGTCGCGACGGACCAGGTCCTGCTCGATGGAGTCGCCGTAGGACACCTCGGGCTTGCGCGAGGTGCGGTCGTAGGCCTCGGACCGGTAGGTGGTCACCTCGATCTGGAAGCCGCCCTTGTTCGCTCCGACCGTGCCGAAGGCGATGCCGACGTCCCAGACGGAGTCCGCCCAGGGCCGGACGATCTTCAGTACATCCTCGGGACGGGCGTCGGTGGTGAAGTCGAGGTCGTTGCCGAGGCGCCCGAGCAGCGCGTCGCGAACGGACCCGCCGACCAGCGCGAGGCTGAAGCCCGCCTCCTGGAAACGGCGGCCGAGATCATCGGCGACAGGGGCGACCCGCAGCAGTTCAGTGACTGCGCGGTGCTGCACCTGACTCAGGGCACTGGAGTTGTCTTCGTTGGCGTTCGGCACAACAGAAAAGGGTACGTGCCCCGCCCGGCAGGGGCTTCCCTCTTTATGGGCACCCCGGCACAGCGCGCCCGCCCGGCGGACCCGATCATGTGGAGCAAGGCGCGGCACTCGCGCACAGCGGGCCTCGTTACCATGCGTGGACGCACAAACGACGACCACTGACACTTCGAGGACGGGCGGGCGCGTGGCCGAGGCGGCAGACATCCAGGGGACGGCACCTGCCCCTGTCCGGCGCCGCTGGCTGCGGCGCGCGATCGTCATGCTCACCGGGACACCGGTTCTCGCCGCCCTCGTCTACGCGCCTGCCCCAGCCGCGCACGCCACCGGGAACGCCGCCGCCTCCACCGCGGTCGACGTCCAGCTGGACACCCTGACGCCGAGCGCGCCGGTGAAGGGCGACACCCTCACGATCTCGGGCACCGTGACCAACAACAGCCGCGAGACGATCACGGAGGCCCACGTCGGACTCCGGGTCGGCCCGGTGCTCGGCGACCGCGACGCGATCGCCGAGGCCACCGAGCCGAGCGGTTTCCGGCCCGGCAGCGACCCCGGGGAGATCGATGCCGCCTTCTCCGCGAAGCTTTCCGCGCTGCCCGCGAACAACAGCCAGCCGTTCACCCTGAAGATCCCGGTCGACAAGCTGGGGCTCGACAAGGACGGGGTCTACCAGCTCGGTGTCTCGGTGTCGGGGGAGAGCGAGGGGCGGCATTACGAGCAGGTGCTCGGCATTCAGCGCACCGTCCTGCCCTGGCAGCCCGAGGCCGCGGCCAAGCGCGCCCAGCTCAGTTACGTGTGGCCGCTGATCTCCCGGGTCCACCTCACGGCCGAGACCGGCTCCGACGAGCTCCAGACCCCCGTCTTCGAGGACGACGGGCTCGCCGACGAACTGCGGCCCGGCGGCCGGCTGGACCAGATGGTCACGCTCGGCAAGGACCTGCCGATCACCTGGGTCATCGACCCCGACCTGCTCTACACGGTCGACGCGATGACCAAGGGTTACCGGGTCCGGGTCCCCGGCGGAAAGCCGGTGCCGGGCAAGAACAAGGCCGTCGCCGAGCACTGGCTGAGCGCCCTGGAAGCGGCCGTGCAGGGCAAGAAGGTCGTCGCCCTCCCCTTCGCCGACCCGGACCTCGCCTCGCTCGCCCACCGCGGCAAGGACGTCTCCGGCACCCTGGGCCAGCTGCGGCCCGCCACCGACAAGGCGAAGCAGGCGGTGGAGACCGTCCTGCACGTCACCCCGTCCACCGACTTCTCCTGGCCCGTGGACGGTGCCATCGACCCCTCGATCGTCAACGTCGCCACCTCGGCCGGCGCGCACAACGTCCTCACCCGCAGCGACAGCCTCCAGGAGAACACCGGCCTCGGGTACACCCCCTCGGCCGCCCGCCCGATCGGGGCCGGTGCCACCGCCGTCGTCGCCGACGCACGGCTCTCCACCGCCTTCGACGGCGACATGCTGAGCGCGGGAAACTCCGTCCTCGCGATCCAGCAGTTCCTCGCCCAGAGCCTCGCGCTGAACCAGCAGGGCACCGACCAGCAGCGCAGCTTCGTCGTCACCCCGCAGCGGATGCCCTCCGCCAGCCAGGTCCAGACGATGGCCTCAGCCCTGCGCAGCCTGCAGGCGGGCCGCTGGAGCCAGCCCCTCGACCTCGACGCCGCCGCCACCGCCAAGCCCGACCCGGGGGCCGCCACCCAGGTGCCGGGCGCCGGTCAGTACCCGGAGGCGCTGCGCCGGCAGGAACTCCCGCAGTCGGCGTTCGAGAAGATCCGCACCACGCAGAACACCCTCGACCACTTCAAGGTGATCCTCTCGGCGCCGGACCGGGTCGAGATCCCCTTCGGCAACACCACCAACCGGGAGATGTCCTCGTCCTGGCGCGGTCGCCCCGAGGAGGCCGCCCTCTACCGCGACGGCGTCCAGCAGTACCTGATCGGTCTCACCGAACAGGTCCAGCTGATCCCCAAGTCCGATGCCACCCTCTCCGGGCACAGCGCGACGGTCCCCGTCACGATCCAGAACAGCCTCGTCCAGGACGTCCACGGCCTGGTCCTGCGGCTGAAGTCCGCCAATCCCACCCGCCTGATGTTCGAGAACGAGGGCGAGGCGGAGAAGGAAGTCAACGTCCAGGCCGAGCACAGCCAGACCTTCAAGTTCAACGCCAACGCCTCCGCCAGTGGTCCGGTCGAGGTCACGGCGCAGCTCTACACCCGGGACGGCGTCCCCTACGGCAAGGAACGCAAGTTCACCGTGGAGGCAACGGAGATCACTTCCACTGTCATGCTCGTCATCGCGGGCGGTGTGCTGCTCCTCGTCGTGGCGGGGATCAAGATGTACGCCAGCCGCAAGCGTGTCGCGGCGCGCGCCGCCGCCGAGGAGAGCACGCAGCCGAGTGACGAGAGCCCGGACACCGGACCGCAAAGCACCAGCGGGTCCGGCACGGGTGAGACAGTGGACCGTTGAGCGACGCCGTGGCCGGTCGGCCTGGGGACGATGAGGTGGGGTTTCGATGAACGCGCCGTACGACGGTGACCGCGGGCAGGGCGCAGGCGGTCCCGCGCCCGCCCAGGGCACTGCCCCGGGCACCCCGGTACCGGGGCAGGTACCTCCGCCTGCCGCCGCACCGGAGCACGACCCGTATGTCCAGGATGCCTACGCCTACGATCCCTACCGGTCGCAGGACCTGTCGGCGCAGGACCCCGTGGCCGAGGTCCTCTACGACCGTGCCGCGCACCCGCCGCCGCCTCCCGGGACCTACCAGGAGCCGGGCCCGCTCTACGCGGCCCCGGCGGCTCCGTCCTACTCCCCGGACCCGCGCGTCTGGGCACAGACCCCGCCGCCGGAGCCCGACGGCCCCTCCCGCCACATGCCGTACGGCGACAACGCGACCACCACGCAGTTCGTGGGCGTCGACTCGCTCGTCACCAAGGCCACCGACCAGCCGGAGCAGGACGCCTTCGCGCACCTGTACCGGGACCAGCAGGCGGCTCCCCGCCCCCCGGCGGAGGAAGCCCCCGTCGCCGCGCCCGCGCCCGCCAAGCCCGCCGGACGCGCTTCGAGCCTGCTCAAGTCCAGCGCCCTCATGGCGGCGGGCACGATCGTCTCCCGCCTCACCGGGTTCCTGCGCACCCTGGTCATCGCCGGGGCCATCGGCGTCGGCACCTTCAACGACACCTACCAGATCGCCAACACCCTGCCGACGATGATCTACGTCCTCGTCGGCGGCGGCGCCCTCAACGCGGTCTTCATCCCGCAGCTCGTGCGGGCCATGAAGAACGACGAGGACGGGGGAGAGGCCTACGCCAACCGGCTGCTGACCCTGGTCGTGGTCCTGATCGCGGGCATCACCACGGTGTGCGTGCTCGGGGCGCCGCTCTTCATCACGATGATGTCGCCGAAGATCGCCTCGGACCCGCAGCAGATGGAGGTCGCGGTCGCCTTCACCCGCTACTGCCTGCCGACGATGTTCTTCATGGGCGTGCACGTGGTCCTCGGCCAGATCCTCAACGCCCGCGGCCGCTTCGGCGCGATGATGTGGACCCCCGTCCTCAACAACATCGTCGTCATCTCCACCTTCGGCGCCTTCATCTGGGCCTTCGGCGGCTTCACCACCTCCGGCGTCAGCGCCGCCACGGTCACCACCGACGGCGTCCGGCTGCTCGGTCTGGGCACCCTGCTGGGCCTCACCGTGCAGGCCCTGGCGATGCTGCCCTACCTGCGGGACGCGGGATTCTCCCCGAGGCTGCGCTTCGACTGGAGGGGCCACGGCCTCGGGAAGGCCGCCGGCCTGGCCAAGTGGACGTTCTTCTTCGTCCTCGCCAACCAGATCGGCCTGGTCGTCGTGACCCAGCTGGCCACCTGGGCCGGATCCGTCGCCGAGAAGCAGGGCCACCCGGGTACCGGCATCACCGCCTACAACTACGCGCTGCTGCTGTGGCAGATGCCGCAGGCCATCATCACCGTCTCCGTCATGACGGCGGTCCTGCCCCGGATCTCCCGCTCGGCCCACGACGGTGACGTCGCCGCCGTCCGCGACGACATCTCCTACGGGCTGCGCACCTCGGCGGTCGCGATCGTGCCCTGCGCCTTCGCCTTCCTCGCCCTCGGCGTGCCGATGGCCACCCTGCTCTACGCGGGCTCCGGCTCCGGTGCCCAGAACATCGGCTACATCCTGATGGCGTTCGGCCTCGGGCTGATCCCGTACTCCGTGCAGTACGTCGTCCTGCGCGGGTTCTACGCCTACGAGGACACCCGGACCCCCTTCTACAACACCTGCATCGTCGCGGGCGTCAACGCGGCGGTCTCGGTCGCCGCGTTCCTGGTGCTGCCCCCGCGCTGGGCCGTGGTCGGCATGGCCGCCGCCTACGGCCTCGGCTACGCCGCCGGTGTCGGCGTCGCCTGGCGCCGCCTACGCACCCGGCTGGGCGGTGATCTGGACGGCACGCACGTGATGCGCACCTACGCCCGCCTCACCGGAGCCTGCGTCCCCGCGGCCGTCGTGGGCGGTGGCGTCGCCTTCGGCATCACCCGACTGCTCGGCAGCGGAGTGACCGGTTCCCTGGCCTCCCTCGTGGCCGGTGGCATCACTCTGGCGGCCGTATTCCTCATCGCTGCCAAGCGCATGAGGATCGAGGAACTGAACTCCATGGTCGGAATGGTGCGCGGACGTCTGGGGCGCTGATGCGCACAACCATCGGCCCCCCTAGCGTGTCGTGCATAGCGTCGGACTGTGGGCACAATTGGCACGGCCTCGCGGACTGGCCGACAGCGGGTAACGGATGGGGAGGCAGGAACGACGGTGGCGGAACGTAGCACGGCTGCCGTCGACGTGGCCGACAACAGCGGCGACGAGCCGCCGGCCGCCGAGGCGGCCAAGGCCACGGCCGACGGGGCCCAGATCCAGGACGGACGAGCCTCGGACGGACCCATGCCCGAACCGGACGGCGGACCCCAGAACGCCAAGAAGCCGAAGAGCACGGCGCCCGCCGCCGCCCCGGAGCTGCACAGCGGTCACAAGCTCGCCCGGCGCTATCGCCTCGAGGAGTGCGTCACCCGTCTGGACGGATTCAGCAGCTGGCGCGCGATGGACGAGAAGCTGCGCCGGGCCGTGGGGGTCCACCTGCTGCCCGCCGACCACCCCCGGGCCCGCTCCGTCCTGGCCGCGGCCCGCTCCTCCGCCCTGCTCGGTGACCCCCGGTTCGTCCAGGTCCTCGACGCCGTGGAGGAGAACGACCTCGTCTACGTCGTCCACGAGTGGCTGCCCGACGCCACCGAGCTGACGGCCCTGCTGGCCGCCGGCCCGCTGGAACCGCACGAGGCCTACCAGCTCGTCAGCCAGATCTCCCAGGCCATGACGGCGGCCCACCGCGAGGGCCTGGCCCACCTGCGGCTCACCCCGAGCGCCATACTGCGCACCTCCACCGGCCAGTACCGCATCCGCGGCCTCGCCGTGAACGCCGCCCTGCGCGGCATCACCAGCGATACCCCGCAGCGAGCGGACACCGAGGCGATCGGCGCACTGCTGTACGCCTCCCTCACCCAGCGCTGGCCCTACGAGAACGATGCCTACGGCCTCACCGGCCTGCCCAAGGGCGTCGGCCTGATCGCGCCCGACCAGGTCCGCGCCGGGGTCCACCGGGGTCTGGGCGAACTCGCCATGCGCGCGCTCGCCAACGACGGGGCCACGGCCTCCCGCCAGGAGCCCGCCTGCACCACCCCGGAGGAGCTGGCCAAGGCCGTCGCCGCGATGCCCCGCATCCGGCCGCCCGAGCCCGCCTTCACCGCCCCGCCCGAGTACCAGCACACGACCTACCAGCAGGGTGTCTACGGCCGCCCCGCGGTGCACAGCGGCGTCACCGCCGCGACGCCGCTGCCCGCCGTCGCCCCGCCGCCCCCACTCCAGAGCCGGACCGGGCGGGTGCTCAAGTGGGGCGTCGCGGCGCTGCTGATCGCCGCCCTCGGCCTGGGCAGCTGGCAGCTGGCCGACACCCTGCTCCGTGGCAAGCAGAGCGACGGCAACCACCAGACCCCGGCGCCCAAGAACGACGACGCCCCGGCGAAGAAGACCCCCGTCCCCCTCGCCATCAAGGGCGCGAAGGAGTACTACCCCGACGGCACGGCCCAGGACCTCGCGGGCGTTCCCGACACCTACGACGGGGACGTCTCCACCTACTGGCACACCAGGAGCTTCCGCGAGGGTCCCGACATGAAGGCCTCCTACAAAGCGGGCGTCGGCATCGTCTACGACCTCGGCTCCGAGCAGGAGGTCACCAGTGCCTCGATAGGGCTCCGGTACGCGGGCGACCACACCACCGCCACGCTCTACGGCGCCGACTCCCTGTCCACGTCCGCCCCGATCGACCAGAAGAAGAAGATCGCCGCGGGGACCACCTCGGACAACAGCCTGACCCTGACCGCGGAGAAGCCCGTCAAGACGCGCTACGTCGTCCTCTGGATCACCGCCATGCCCATGTCCGGCCTCGACCAGTACAGCGGCGAGGGCTACAAGCAGGCCATCACGGACGTGAAGTTCTCCGGCTGAGGCCGTAGCAGGGGAGGGGCTCACCGTTGGACGACGCCGCACCCGGCGGCCGCAGTGACCAGGAGCTCCTGGCACTGCACACCGCCGGAGACCCCGACGCGTTCGGCGAACTCGTGCGGCGTCATCGCGACCGCCTGTGGGCCGTGGCCCTGCGGACCCTCGGCGACCGCGAGGAGGCCGCGGACGCCGTTCAGGACGCACTGGTCTCCGCCTACCGGGCCGCCCACACCTTCCGCGGTGAATCGGCCGTCACCACGTGGCTGCACCGGATCACCGTCAACGCCTGCCTGGACCGGGCCCGCAAGGCCGCCTCGCGCAAGACCGCGCCCCTGGACGACACGGACCGCCTGGAGCGGCTCCTGGAGCCGCACGAGTCCGCCGAGGCCCCCGCCGAGCGCCACGAACTGCACCGGCAGCTCCTGGCCGCTCTGGCCACCCTGCCGGCCGAGCAGCGGGCCGCCCTCGTCCTCGTGGACATGCAGGGATACCCCGTGGCCGAAGCCGCACGGATCCTCGACGTCCCCACCGGGACCGTCAAGAGCCGGTGCGCCCGCGGCCGGGCGAAACTCGTCCCGCTCCTCACTCATCTGCGCGCCGATACCGGGGATAACACGCAGGCCGAGCGGGGAAGGAACCGGACGCAGGGGACATCCGTCCCACCAGCGGCAGACCCCAGGCATCCAGATCCAGACTCGGTGAAGGGCGGAGGTGGACGCACATGACTCCCACGAGCGGCACGACCGGCGTGACCGGCACGATCCGGCACCCGGACGTCTCGGAGATCTCCGATCTCACCGAGGGCCTCCTCCCTCCCGCCCGCATGTCCGAGGTACAGCGGCACCTGAGCGAATGCGCCCTGTGCGCCGATGTCCTCGCCTCCCTGGAAGAGATCCGCTCGCTCCTCGGCACCCTCCCGGGGCCGCCCCGGATGCCCGTGGACATCGCGGGCCGGATCGACGCCGCACTGGCCGCGGAAGCCCTCCTCGATGCCCGGCCTCCCGCCCCTCAGCCCCTCGCCACGCCGCTCTCCACCCCCGAGCACCCCACCGCCCCCGATGTTTCACGTGAAACATCGCCCGCCGTCCGCGCCCCCGCGGGCCGTCCCGCAGGGCCCACCGGCCCCGGGCGCCGCAGGGCACGCAGGCGCATCGCCGTGCTGACGGGCCTCGCCGGAGCGGCCGCCTGCGCCCTCGGGGTCTTCCTGTTCACCGGCCTCCCGACCTCTCCCTCGCACGACGCCTCGGCCCGCAAGGACGCGGCGAGCGCCCTGGCCGAGCCCAAGGCCGCGGGGGAGTACTCCGCCCAGAACCTGCGGTCCACCGTCCAGCAGCTCCTCACCGAGGGGAAGGCCAACGGGCAGTCCGCCAAGGAGGCGCAGAGTCCGGGGCCGCAGAACGTCGCGCCCGGCGGTGGGATCGCGCCCGGGGATCGCCGGACGCCGGCCGCCGTCCCGGAGTGCGTCCAGGAGGGCACCGGGCGCCAGGACCCGCCGCTGGCCACCGGCCAGGGCAGCTACCAGGGCACCCCCGTCTACCTGGTGGTCCTCCCGCACCCCGGCGACGCCGAGCGGGTGGACGCCTACCTCATCGGCTCCGCCTGCGCGGACACCCCCGGTTCCGGCCCCGGCGCGGTGCTGTTGACCAGCACCTATCCTCGCCTCTGAGACGTTCCGGACGTCACAGGCACCACTCGGGAATGCTCGCGCCGTAGGATCCGTTGGGTGGGGTGAGAGTCCGCACCGGCCCCCCGGTAGGCAAGAAGCAGTCCGCAGAGACGAGGAAAGTACCCGTGAGCGACGTACGAAACGTGATCATCATCGGCTCCGGGCCGGCCGGTTACACGGCCGCCCTGTACACCGCACGTGCCTCGCTCAAGCCCCTCGTCTTCGAGGGCGCGGTCACCGCGGGCGGCGCCCTCATGAACACCACCGAGGTCGAGAACTTCCCCGGCTTCCGTGACGGCATCATGGGGCCCGACCTCATGGACAACATGCGCGACCAGGCCGAGCGCTTCGGTGCCGAGCTGGTCCCGGACGACATCGTCTCCGTCGACCTCACCGGTGACATCAAGACCGTCACCGACACCGCCGGTACCGTGCACCGCGCCAAGGCCGTCATCGTCACCACGGGCTCCCAGCACCGCAAGCTCGGCCTGCCCAACGAGGACGCGCTCTCCGGCCGCGGTGTCTCCTGGTGTGCCACCTGCGACGGGTTCTTCTTCAAGGACCAGGACATCGCCGTCGTCGGCGGCGGTGACACCGCGATGGAGGAGGCGACCTTCCTCTCGCGGTTCGCCAAGTCCGTCACGATCATCCACCGCCGTGACAGCCTGCGCGCCTCCAAGACGATGCAGGACCGCGCCTTCGCCGACCCGAAGATCAAGTTTGCCTGGGACAGCGAGGTCGCCGAGATCCACGGTGACCCGAAGCTGGCCGGTCTGACCCTGCGCAACACCAAGACCGGTGAGACCTCCGAGCTGCCCGTGACCGGCCTCTTCATCGCCGTCGGCCACGACCCGCGCACCGAGCTCTTCAAGGGCCAGCTGGAGCTGGACGGGGAGGGCTACCTGAAGGTCGACGCCCCCTCCACCCGCACCAACGTGACCGGCGTGTTCGGCGCTGGTGACGTCGTGGACCACACGTACCGTCAGGCCATCACCGCCGCCGGCACGGGCTGCTCCGCCGCCCTCGACGCCGAGCGCTTCCTCGCCGCCCTCACGGACGCCGAGCACGCCGCCGCGGCTGTCTGAGCCCCTCGCACAGCACCACCCCACACCCCACACCCCGTAGAAGAAGGAGGCCGCTGTGGCCGGCACCCTGAAGACCGTGACCGACGCCAGCTTCGACGCAGATGTCCTGGCCAGCGAGAAGCCCGTCCTGGTGGACTTCTGGGCCGAATGGTGCGGCCCGTGCCGCCAGATCGCCCCGTCCCTGGAGGCCATCGCGGCCGAGTACGGCGATGAGATCGAGATCGTCAAGCTGAACATCGACCAGAACCCGGACACCGCCGCCAAGTACGGCGTCATGTCCATCCCGACGCTGAACGTCTACCAGGGTGGCGAGGTCGTCAAGACCATCGTCGGTGCCAAGCCGAAGGCCGCCATCCTGCGCGACCTGGACGGCTTCGTGACCATCAAGCCGGTCGCCTGAACCGTCCGACAGTCCCGGTACGCGAACGGGGCCGCCCCTGGTGGGGCGGCCCCGTTCGCGTACGGGCGGCGGCCCCGCTCACAGGGGCCGCAGTGCCGGTTCCTTGCGCGCGCCGCCGAGCAGCCGGTCCAGCGCCAGCTCCACGTCTTCCTTCCACGACAGCGTGGAGCGCAGCTCCAGCCTCAGCCGTGGGTTCACCGGGTGGGGGCGCACCGTCTTGAAGCCCACGGCCAGCAGGTGATCGGCGGGCAGGAGGCAGGCGGGACCGTCCCAGCGGGCGTCCCCGAAAGCCTCGATCGCCCGGAACCCCCGCCGCAGCAGATCCTTCGCGACCGTCTGCACCATGACCCGGCCCAAACCCTGCCCCTGATACCCGGGCATGATCCACGCCGTGATCAGCTGGACGGCGTCCGGTGAGACCGGGCTGGTCGGAAACGCGGTCGCACGGGGGACATAGGCGGGCGGGGCGTACAGCACGAATCCCACCGGGACCTCGTCCACATAGACCACCCGGCCGCAGGACCCCCACTCCAGCAGCACCGCGGAGATCCAGGCTTCCTTCTCCTGCTCCGCGGTCCCCGACTTCACCGCGGCGTTGCCGCTGACGGGATCCAGCTCCCAGAAGACACAGGAGCGGCAACGTCTGGGCAGGTCCCGGAGGTTGTCCAGCGTGAGCGGTACGACCCGGCGACCCATGAAAGCATCGTATCCACAGCCCCGCGTCTCCAACACCGGACCACGGCAAAGGGCGGGCCGCGCCGGTTTTCACCGGTACGACCCGCCCCACGGCGATCCGGGGTCACTCCCCGGCAAGCCCCTGTTCCAAGACCCGGCCCTCGCCCGGCGCCAGCGTCCCCAGAATGCGCTCCAGGTCCTCCATCGACGCGAACTCGACGGTGATCTTGCCCTTCTTCTGGCCCAGATCCACCTTCACCCGCGTCTCGAACCGGTCCGAGAGCCGCGACGCCAGGTCGGTCAGCGCCGGAGCCACCCGAGCACCCGCCCGGGGGCCCTTCGGCTTCACCGAACTCGTCGGCTCCGTCCCCATCAGCGCGACGATCTCCTCGGTCGCGCGTACCGACAGACCCTCGGCCACGATCCGGTGGGCCAGCCGGTCCTGCTCTTCGGAGTCCTCCACCGACAGCAGTGCCCGCGCGTGCCCCGCCGAGAGTACGCCCGCGGCCACCCGGCGCTGGACCCGCGGCGACAGCTTCAGCAGCCGCAGCGTGTTGGACACCTGCGGGCGCGAACGCCCGATCCGGTCCGCCAGCTGATCGTGGGTGCAGTTGAAGTCCTGGAGCAGCTGGTCGTAGGCCGCGGCCTCTTCCAGCGGATTCAGCTGCGCCCGGTGCAGGTTCTCCAACAGCGCGTCCAGCAGCAGCTTCTCGTCATCGGTCGCCCGGATGATCGCCGGAATCCGCTCCAGACCGGCCTTGCGACAGGCCCGCCAGCGCCGCTCACCCATGATGAGTTCGTAGCGGCCCGGAGCCGACTGCCGCACCACCACCGGCTGGAGCAGGCCCACCTCCTGGATGGAGGTGACCAGCTCGGCCAGGGCGTCCTCGTCGAACACCTCGCGCGGCTGGCGCGGGTTCGGCGTGATCGCGTCCATCGGCAGTTCTGCGAACACCGCCCCGGCCACCGCGGTGGTTTCCGGCTCGGCGGCCGCCGAGGCGTGCTCCGTTTCACGTGAAACATCGGCCTGCGCCAGCGAGGCCAGCTTCGCCGCCGCGATCCCGCGCTCCGACGGCAGTACCGGAACGGCCGACGGTGACGTCGATCCGGCCCCCACCGCCGCGGGAGTTCTCTCTTGCGGAGCCGCGGGGATCAGCGCACCGAGTCCCCGCCCCAGACCCCTACGTCGCTCACTCACTGGATCCCCTCCGACATGCTCTGCGTGCTGTTCACACCGGCGCCCAGATGGGCCTGCCGGGCGTCGTACTGGATTCCGGCCCCGCGCAGCGCGATCTCTCGCGCCGCCTCCAGATAGGAGAGGGAGCCGCTGGAACCCGGGTCGTAGGTGAGCACCGTCTGCCCGTAGCTCGGGGCCTCCGAGATGCGCACCGACCGCGGGATGCTCGTCCGCAGCACCTCGTTGCCGAAGTGGGTGCGCACCTCCTCGGCGACCTGGGAGGCCAGCCGGGTCCTGCCGTCGTACATCGTCAGCAGGATCGTGGAGACGTGCAGATTCGGGTTGAGGTGGGCCCGCACCAGGTCGACGTTGCGCAGCAGCTGTCCCAGACCTTCCAGGGCGTAGTACTCGCACTGGATCGGGATCAGCACCTCCGCGCCCGCGACCAGGGCATTCACCGTCAGCAGGCCCAATGAGGGCGGGCAGTCGATGAGGATGTAGTCGAGCGGCTGCTCGTACGCCTGGATCGCCCGCTGGAGCCGGCTCTCCCGGGCCACCAGCGACACCAGCTCGATCTCGGCTCCTGCCAGATCGATCGTGGCCGGAGCGCAGAAGAGACCTTCCACGTCCACCACGGGCTGGACGACCTCCAGCAGCGGCCTGCTCTCCACCAGTACGTCGTAGATCGACGGCACATCGGCGTGGTGGTCGATACCCAGCGCCGTGGAGGCATTGCCCTGTGGGTCAAGGTCGATGACCAGGACCCGGGCGCCGTGCAGAGCCAGCGACGCCGCCAGGTTGACGGTCGTCGTGGTCTTGCCGACGCCGCCCTTCTGGTTGGCGACGACCATGATCCGGGTCTGGCCGGGCCTCGGCAGACCTTCACCGGCCCGGCCCAATGCCTCTACCGCCAATTGGGCGGCACGGCCGATGGGGGTGTCATTGTCCACAAGGGGCGGAGACGATGTTTCACGTGAAACATCGTCGCCCGCCGACTCTGAGCGGGGACCGGGGACCGGGTCGGCCATCGGCCCCGCGAGGTTGGCGTCAGACCGCACGGGTTCACTCTCCTCGACATCAGGCTCGCGATGAACAGAGCCTGCCATGCCATCGGGGTCGCGAACCAGCGGGGCCCGTACTCCTGTGGACGATTCCACCGATGTGGACAACTCGATCACCCCCGCGCCGTCCTTACGGTCCCGCGACGAGGTGGCCGCACGACCGCGGCTGATGATTCCGTGCAGCAGAGAGCGACGTTTCACGTGAAACACGATGCCCGGACGGAGTCATCAGCCCGCTACAACACTCCGAAATCCATACCTATAGGGCGCAATGGACCCGCAATGGATCCCGGCGCGCGCCCGCCCCGTCGCTGAGCGGGCACCCGTCAGGCCCCGCTCAGCGCCGACGGCGCGTGCGGGACACCCGAGCCGCCTTAGCCCGCTTGGCCGCAAACCTCACCCCGCCGGGGCTTTCCCCGACCTCCACCCGCACCACGGTCGACAGCGGATCCACGATCCCCTCGCCCACCTGCAGCACCGAGGTCTTCACCACACCGAGCTTCGCCAGCGCGGCCTTCGCCGCCACCAGCTCCTCCTCGGCCGTGTCGCCCTTCAGCGCCAGCATCTCTCCGTACGGACGCAGCAGCGGAACGCCCCAGCCGGCCAGCCGGTCCAGCGGGGCCACGGCACGCGCCGTCACCACATGCACCGGCTGTACCTTGCCCAGCATCTCTTCCGCCCGGCCGCGCACCACGGTCACGTGGTCGAGACCCAGCAGCTCCACGGCTTCCTGGAGGAAGTTCGTGCGCCGCAGCAGCGGCTCGAGCAGCGTGATCTTCAGATCTCGCCGCACCAGCGCCAGCGGGATGCCCGGCAGCCCGGCCCCGGAGCCCACGTCGCACACGGTGACGCCCTCGGGCACCACCTCGGAGAGCACCGCGCAGTTCAGCAGGTGCCGCTCCCACAGGCGCGGGACCTCGCGGGGGCCGATCAGGCCCCGCTGCACTCCCGCGTCCGCCAGCAGCTCCGCGTAGCGGACAGCTTCCGGGAAGTACTCACCGAATACCGCGCGGGCCTCTTCAGGCGCCGGGGGAAGCTCCGCTGTCTCCGTCACGGGGACCGTCCTTCCGTACCGCACTCAAAATCGTGTAGTTCAACAGTCAGGCTGACAAACTTCGGCCCCGCCTGCGACACAGACGGGGCCGAACACTCACGCTTGCGATCAGGCCGGAAGCACAACGACGAAGCGCTGCGGCTCCTCGCCCTCGGACTCGCTGCTCAGACCCGCCGCCGCGACGGCGTCGTGCACGACCTTGCGCTCGAACGGAGTCATCGGGGCCAGCTTCACCGGCTCACCCGAGGCCTTCGCGTCCGCCGCGGCCTGCGCACCCAGGATCGCCAGCTCCTCGCGCTTCTTCGCCCGGAACCCCGCGATGTCCAGCATCAGCCGGCTGCGGTCCCCGGTCTCCCGGTGCACGGCCAGGCGCGTCAGCTCCTGCAGAGCCTCCAGCACCTCACCGTCCCGCCCCACGAGCTTGCTCAGGTCACGGCTCGACGAGTCGCTGACGATCGACACCGCGGCCCGGTCGGCCTCGACGTCCATGTCGATGTCGCCGTCCAGATCGGCGATGTCCAGCAGACCCTCGAGGTAGTCAGCCGCGATCTCACCCTCCTGCTCCAGGCGGGTCAGGGTGTCGCCACCCTCGGCAGCGGGGGCTGAGATGGTGCCTTCCGTCACGGGATGGACTCCTTCTTACTTCTTGGTGGAGGGCTTGCTGGGGGGCGGCGTCTGCCGCTGCGACTTCGACTGCCGCTTCGGCTGCTGCCGCTTGGCGACACCACCGCTCGCCGCATCCGCGTCCGCCGTGGCCTCGGAACTCTTGATCACCGAACCGTCCGGCTGCGCGGCCAGGCCCTGCTTCGCCAGCGTGGTGATGAACTTGCGCTCGTTGTCGTTGCGGTCCGGGCCCTTGGCCACGATCGCCGCGACGATCTTCTTCTTGCCGCGTCCCTTGACCTCGCCGTGCGAGCCGAGGTGCTTCACCAGGCGGGTCAGGTACTGGTCCTGAGCCTTGCTGCCCGGGGTCGGGTTCTGGCTGATCACGTACATCTGCTGGCCCATGGTCCACACGTTCGTGGTCAGCCAGTAGACGAGGACACCGACGGGGAAGTTGATGCCCATCACCGCGAAGATCAGCGGGAAGATGTACATCAGCATCTTCTGCTGCTGCATGAACGGCGTCTTGACCGAGAGGTCGACGTTCTTCTGCATCAGCTGGCGCTGGGTGTAGAACTGCGAGAACGACATCATGACGATCATGACCGCGGTCACGATGCGCACGTCGACGATCGAGGCACCGAGCTTCGCGACGTCGTCGGCGCTGTTCATGAACTTGGCAGCCAGCGGGGCCCCGAAGATGTGGGCCTTGCGGGCGCTCTCCAGCAGCGACTGGTCGATGACGCCGATGGTCGTGCCATTGGCGATGCTCGAGAGCACGTGGTACAGCGCGAAGAAGAACGGCGACTGCGCCAGGATGGGAAGGCACGAGGAGAGCGGGTTGGTGCCCGTCTCCTTGTACAGCTTCATCATCTCTTCGGACTGACGCTGCTTGTCGTTCTTGTAGCGCTCCTGGATCGCCTTCATCTTCGGCTGGAGCGCCTGCATGCCCCGCGTCGACTTGATCTGCTTCACGAAGAGCGGGATCAGGCAGATACGGATCAGGATCACCAGGGACACGATGGACAGGCCCCAGGCCCACCCACTGTCCGCACCGAAGACCGCGCCGTAGACCTTGTGGAACTGAACGATGATCCACGAGACGGGATAGGTGATAAAGCTGAACAGACTGGCAATCGTGTCCACTAATCAGGCTCCTTGAGCATTGCGAGATCGACGCAACGCACTGCGCAGCTGCTCGTGCCAACGCGGGCGTTTACGAGGTGGGACATGATCCACACCGCCTGGACTCCACGGATTGCACCGCAGGATCCGCCAGGCGGTCAGTACTGTCCCCTTCACCGCACCATGCCGGTCGATGGCCGCGAACCCGTAGCGAGAGCACGACGGGTAATAACGGCACACCGGTCCGAGCAGCGGACTGATCGTCCACTGGTACAGCTTGATCAGGGCGAGCAGCGGGTACTTCATCGAGCCACGCCTCCCAGGAGCCGCGCCAGTGCGGCGTCCAGGTCCCGGGCCAGATCGTCATAGTCGGCATCACCCGCTCCGGGCAACGCACGCACCACCATCAGGCTACCGGCGGGCAGCTCGGAGAGCCGCTCGCGGACCAGATGACGCAGCCTGCGCTTGACCCGGCTGCGGACGACGGCGACACCTACCGCCTTGCTGACGACGAAACCCGCACGCGTCGAGGGATCGATCTCCCCCGGCTCGTGCGGGTCCGTGGCACCGCTGGTACGTAGGTGAACGACGAGGAGCGGGCGACCAGCCCGACGACCTCGACGCACCGCGCTCGCGAAGTCCTCGCGCCGCCTCAGCCGATTTTCGGGAGACAGCACGACATCACGACCTGTGTGCGTTGGTTACGCGGAGAGTTCGGTACGGCCCTTGCCGCGACGGTTGGCCAGGATCGCGCGACCGGCACGGGTACGCATCCGGAGACGGAAGCCGTGGGTCTTGGCACGACGGCGGTTGTTCGGCTGGAAGGTGCGCTTGCTCACTCGGGGGCTCCAGAGAATGAATCGTTGTGGCGGGACATCGCCTGGCTGTCACCGTGCGCCCACGAGGAAACTCGCGTGATCGCCCGAGTGGCACCGCTACATGATCACAATCAGTGATCTTCGCCCATCGGTAGGCAGGCGGCAGCAGCCATCGACAACTCGACCTCGTTACGGTACGCGCGGCTACGCCATCCGGTCAAACCGAGGCGACGACGTGGTCCACTGTGCACAGGCTGTGGACAACGACTTGAACCGTACCCGTCGGCCTGACTACCGTTGCCCGACCCCTGATTTTTTGTCCCGACCGTCCCAAAGAACCACACATTCGTGGGACCCCCGTGAGAGAGCGTGCTCTGTGGCTGACGTACCTGCCGATCTTGCCGCAGTGTGGCCGCGCGTGCTCGAGAAGCTGCTCGGGGAAGGTCAGCAGGGCATCGAGCCGAAGGACAAGCAGTGGGTCGAGCGCTGCCAGCCGCTGGCTCTCGTCGCCGACACCGCGCTGCTCGCCGTCCCCAATGAATGGGGCAAGCGGGTCCTGGAGGGCCGGCTCGCTCCGCTGATCAGTGACGCGCTGAGCCGCGAGTGCGGCCGTCCCATCCGGATCGCCATCACCGTGGACGACTCCGCCGGTGAGCCCGCGCCGCAGGCGCCGCCCGCCGCCCAGCGCGACTCCTACGAGTCGGGGTCCTACCCCGGCCAGCGCAACGGCGGCCACACGGGACACTCCGGTCACACCGGCCCCGCCGACGACCAGCTCCCCACCGGCCGCCCGGCCTACCCGGACTACCAGCAGCAGCGCCCCGAGCCCGGCTCCTGGCCCCGCGGCGGCCAGCAGGAGGAGTACGGCTGGCAGCAGCCCCGCCTCGGCGGCTACCCGGAGCGCGACCCGTACGCCTCCCCCCAGCCCGGTTACCTCCAGCAGCCCGACCCCCAGGGGTACGAGCCGTCGTACGAACAGCAGCAGTACGAGCAGAACCGTCAGCAGGGCTACGAGCAGCAGTCCTACGACAAGTCCTCCTACGAGCAGCAGCAGTACGAGCAGCCCGCGCCGCGCCCCACCCCCGGCCGCACCGGTCCCGGCGGCCCGGGCGGTCCCGGCGGTCCCGGCGGACAGAGCGGCACCGGCAGGCAGTCGTCATCGGGCGGCGGTTCCGGCGGCTCGTCCTCGGGCCCGCTGGAGCCCACCGCCCGGCTGAACCCCAAGTACCTCTTCGACACCTTCGTCATCGGCGCGTCCAACCGCTTCGCGCACGCGGCCGCGGTCGCCGTCGCCGAGGCTCCGGCAAAGGCCTACAACCCGCTCTTCATCTATGGGGAGTCGGGACTCGGCAAGACGCACCTGCTGCACGCCATCGGGCACTACGCGCGCAGCCTCTACCCGGGCACCCGGGTGCGTTACGTGAGCTCCGAGGAGTTCACCAACGAGTTCATCAACTCCATCCGCGACGGCAAGGGCGACGCCTTTCGCAAGCGTTACCGCGAGATGGACATCCTCTTGGTCGACGACATCCAGTTCCTCGCGAGCAAGGAGTCGACGCAGGAGGAGTTCTTCCACACCTTCAATACGCTCCACAACGCGAACAAGCAGATCGTGCTGTCCTCCGACCGGCCGCCCAAGCAGCTCGTCACCCTGGAGGACCGGCTCCGCAACCGCTTCGAGTGGGGTCTGATCACCGACGTCCAGCCGCCCGAGCTGGAGACCCGGATCGCGATCCTGCGCAAGAAGGCCGTCCAGGAGCAGCTCAACGCCCCGCCGGAGGTACTGGAGTTCATCGCCTCCCGCATCTCGCGCAACATCCGCGAGCTGGAGGGGGCGCTGATCCGGGTGACGGCCTTCGCCAGCCTCAACCGGCAGCCGGTGGACCTCGGTCTGACCGAGGACGTCCTGAAGAACCTGATCCCGGGCGGCGAGGATGCGGCGCCCGAGATCACCGCCGCGGACATCATGGCGGCGACCGCGGACTACTTCGGGCTGACCGTGGACGACCTGTGCGGCTCCTCGCGCAGCCGCGTGCTCGTCACGGCCCGGCAGATCGCCATGTACCTGTGCCGGGAGCTGACGGACCTCTCGCTGCCCAAGATCGGGGCGCAGTTCGGCGGCCGCGACCACACCACGGTGATGCACGCGGACCGCAAGATCCGCGCCCTGATGGCCGAACGCCGGTCCATCTACAACCAGGTGACGGAGCTGACGAACCGCATCAAGAACGCCTGATTCCGGGCCTTGAGCCCGCCAGCGAGCACGGCCGAGGGGCGCTTCCGGACCACACCGGGGGCGCCCTTCGTCATGTGCGCGCCCCCAAGTTGTTCGAATACGCCCCCTGGGAGCCAACTCATCCACAGATTGGGCGACTTTCTGTCGTCCACAGGCTGGGGACCACGCGCGTCACCCACAATCTGTCCACAGGCGCTGCGTCTGAGAGATCATCAGCCCAGGTCATGACCCTGTGGAATTGTGCGCAACTGTTATCCACAGGCTGTGGACAACTTTTTGTCCACAGGTTCGTCCACGGCTCTGTCCACCGGCAACCCACAGGTTTGGATCGGCCGTGCACAGGATCAAGGAGCTTCTCCACACCCTTGTCCACTGTTCGGCAACTTCGGGGCCTCTGTCACCGCCCCGAGTGAAAGCCGTCACACCGATGTAGACGTTTGGGTTGTGGAGTACCGGGGGAAACCTGGGGACGCACCTGTGGAGTAACAGGGGTCACCTGGGGACAGCCTGTGCAGAAGTTTTTGTTCTCCACAGACACAGGGGGTTTTCCACCGGCTCCACCCACAGGGTCGGTGGATAAAAAACAGGGTCTGACCTGCGAGAAGGCAGTTATCCACTGTATCCACAGGCCCTACTACTACTCCCATAGACAGTTAGGCCTGGTCTGGTTTTCAAGCAGGGCCTGTGCACAACTCGCCGTGATCGGCTCTCCGACACCTCCCACCCGGCTTGACCGCCAGCAGCGACGCCTGTCGGCGCCGTAGGTCAGACTGGTCTCCGGCATCGGGGCAGAGAGCCGCCGGCCGACGACGAAAGCCAGCAATCAGCAGGAGGCGGTTTCCGGTGAAGATCCGGGTGGAGCGCGACGTACTCGCGGAGGCGGTGGCTTGGGCCGCCCGTAGCCTCCCGGCCCGGCCGCCGGTGCCCGTTCTCGCGGGCCTTCTCCTGAAGGCCGAGGAAGGCTCCCTGAGCCTCTCCGGCTTCGACTACGAGGTCTCGGCCCGCGTCTCGGTCGAGGCGGACGTCGAGGAGGACGGCACCGTCCTCGTCTCCGGCCGACTGCTCGCCGACATCTGCCGCGCCCTGCCCAACCGGCCGGTGGAGATTTCCACAGACGGTGTACGGGCGACCGTGGTCTGCGGCTCCTCGCGATTCACACTCCACACCCTGCCTGTGGAGGAATACCCGGCGCTGCCGCAGATGCCGACCGCCACCGGCACCGTCCCCGGGGACGTCTTCGCCTCCGCCGCCGCCCAGGTGGCCATCGCCGCCGGCCGTGACGACACGCTGCCGGTGCTGACCGGTGTGCGCATCGAGATCGAGGGCGAGCGCGTCACCCTGGCCTCCACCGACCGCTACCGCTTCGCGGTCCGCGAGTTCACGTGGAAGCCGGAGGACCCCGAGGCCTCGGCCGTGGCCCTGGTGCCCGCCAAGACGCTCCTGGACACCGCCAAGTCCCTGACCAGCGGTGACACGGTCACCCTGGCGCTCTCCGGCTCCGGCAAGGGCGAGGGCCTGATCGGCTTCGAGGGCGCGGGCCGCCGCACCACCACCCGCCTGCTCGAGGGCGACCTGCCGAAGTACCGCACACTCTTCCCGACCGAGTTCAACTCCGTCGCCGTGATCGAGACCGCCCCGTTCGTCGAGGCCGTCAAGCGCGTGGCCCTGGTCGCCGAGCGCAACACCCCGGTCCGCCTGAGCTTCGAGCAGGGCGTGCTGATCCTCGAAGCCGGTTCCAGCGACGATGCACAGGCTGTGGAGCGCGTCGACGCCAAGCTGGAGGGCGACGACATCTCGATCGCCTTCAACCCGACCTTCCTGCTGGACGGCCTGAGCGCGATCGACTCGCCCGCCGCCCAGCTCAGCTTCACCACCTCGACCAAGCCGGCGCTGCTCAGCGGCCGCCCGGCCGTCGACGCCGAGGCCGACGAGGCGTACAAGTACCTGATCATGCCGGTGCGCCTCTCCGGCTGACCCCGGACCGCCCGCTTCCAGCAGGCCGCTCAGGCCCGGCCCCGCCGCCCGCGGGCCGGGCCTGGCGCCTTCCCCGGGGCGCCAGCTGCGCCGGGCCGCGCGCCCCGGCGTAGGCTCGGACGCGGGGAAAAACCCGGGAAGAATCGCCTCGACGCTTAAGGAACCACCTGATGGAACTCGGTCTCGTCGGTCTCGGCAAGATGGGCGGCAACATGCGCGAGCGCATCCGCCGCGCAGGGCACACCGTCATCGGATTCGACCGCAACCCGGACCTGGCCGATGTCCACAGCCTGCGCGAACTTGTGGACAGTCTGCAGGCTCCCCGCGTGGTGTGGGTGATGGTCCCGGCCGGCGCGGCCACCCAGTCCACCGTCGACGAACTGGGCGAGCTGCTCTCGCCCGGCGACATCGTGGTCGACGGCGGCAACTCGCGCTGGACGGACGACGAGAAGCACGGCGCGGAGCTGGCGGCCAAGGGCATCGGCTTCGTCGACTGCGGTGTCTCCGGCGGTGTGTGGGGCCTGGAGAACGGCTACGCGCTCATGTACGGCGGTGCGGCGGAGCACGTGGCCACCGTCCAGCCCGTCTTCGACGCCCTCAAGCCCGAGGGCGAGTTCGGCGCCGTACACGCCGGAAAGATCGGTGCGGGCCACTTCGCGAAGATGGTCCACAACGGCATCGAGTACGCCATGATGCAGGCCTATGCCGAGGGCTGGGAGCTGCTCGAGAAGGTCGACTCGGTGACCGACGTCCGCGAGGTCTTCCGCTCCTGGCAGGAGGGCACGGTCATCCGTTCCTGGCTGCTGGACCTGGCGGTGAACGCGCTGGACGACGACGAGCACCTCGAGGGCCTCAAGGGCTTCGCCCAGGACTCCGGCGAGGGCCGCTGGACGGTCGAGGCCGCGATCGACAACGCGGTGCCGCTGCCGGCGATCACCGCGTCGCTCTTCGCGCGCTTCGCCTCGCGCCAGGACGACTCCCCGCAGATGAAGATGATCGCCGCGCTGCGCAACCAGTTCGGCGGCCACGCGGTCGAGAAGAAGTAGGCGTCACCCACCGGCCGATACGAACCGGCAACACCAGCAACATCAGCAACACCAGTAACACCAAGCAGTAGTAGGGCCGGGGGAGGTCGGCGCCGTCATGCACGTCACGCATCTGTCGTTGGCCGACTTCCGCTCGTACGCCCGGGTCGAGGTTCCGCTCGACCCGGGCGTCACCGCTTTCGTGGGCCCCAACGGCCAGGGCAAGACCAATCTGGTCGAGGCCGTCGGCTATCTCGCGACCCTGGGCAGCCACCGCGTCTCCTCGGACGCCCCGCTCGTGCGGATGGGCGCCGAGCGCGCCGTCATCCGCGCGGCCGTGACCCAGGGCGAGCGCAGCCAGCTCGTCGAGCTGGAGCTGAATCCGGGCCGCGCCAACCGGGCCCGGATCAACCGGTCCTCGCAGGTCAGACCGCGTGACGTGCTGGGGATCGTACGGACGGTGCTGTTCGCGCCGGAGGACCTGGCCCTGGTCAAGGGCGACCCGGGCGAGCGCCGCACGTTCCTGGACGAGCTGGTCACCGCGCGCTCGCCGCGGATGGCCGCGGTCCGCTCCGACTACGACCGGGTGCTCAAGCAGCGCAACACCCTGCTGAAGTCGGCGGCGATGGCCCGCCGCCACGGCGGCCGCTCGATGGACCTCTCCACCCTGGACGTGTGGGACCAGCACCTGGCCCGCACCGGCGCAGAGCTGCTGGCCCACCGCCTCGACCTGATCGCGACCCTGCTGCCGCTCGCCGACAAGGCGTACGAGCAGCTCGCGCCCGGCGGTGGTCCGCTCGGGCTGGTCTACCGGCCGACCTCGCTGGCCGGGGCGGCGGGCGAGGCGGTGGACTCGGGCGCCGCGCGGACCCGGGAGGCGCTGTACGACGTCCTCATGGGCGCCCTCGCCGAGGCCCGCAAGCAGGAGATCGAGCGCGGGGTGACCCTGGTGGGACCGCACCGCGACGACGCGCTGCTGCGCCTCGGGGAGCTGCCCGCGAAGGGGTACGCGAGCCACGGCGAGTCCTGGTCCTACGCGCTGGCGCTGCGGCTGGCCTCCTACGAGCTGCTGCGCTCCGAGGGCAGCGAGCCGGTGCTGATCCTCGACGACGTGTTCGCCGAGCTGGACGCGCGGCGCCGGGAGCGGCTGGCGGAGCTGGTGGCCGGCGGCGAGCAGGTACTGGTGACGGCCGCCGTGGACGATGACGTTCCGGGGGTGCTGGCGGGGGCTCGGTTCGGGGTGTCCGGTGGTGAGGTGACGCGATGGTGAGCGAAGGCGAGCAGGGCCCCGGGGCGCCCGGGGCGGCGCGCAAGGCGCCGGAGCCGTCCGGTGTCGACCTGGCCCGCCAGGCGCTGGCGGCCGCGCGGGAGCAGGCGCGGGCGCGCGGGCTCGCGGCGGGCGGCAAGAAGTCCCGCCACGGCCAGCCGGGCCTGCGCTCGGGCGCCCGGGCGGACGGCCGCGACCCGATGCCGCTGATGGCGGCGCTGGACCGGCTGCGCACCGAGCGCGGCTGGGAGATGCCGATGGCGGTCGCGGGCGTGATGGAGCGCTGGGCGCAGATCGTCGGCCCGGAGGTGGCGGCGCACTGTGAACCGGAGCGGTACGAGGACCGTGAACTGGTCGTGCGGTGCGACTCCTCGGCCTGGGCGGCCCAGCTGAAGCTGCTCGCCCCGCAGCTGGTGGCCCGGCTGAACGAGGACCTCGGGCAGGGCACGGTCCGGCTGATCAAGGTGCAGGGACCGGGCGGGCGACCCCGCCGGTACGGGCCGCTGCGGGCGCCGGGGAGCACGGGTCCGGGGGACACGTACGGCTGAGCGCGGGCCGTCGCGGGGCGGGTCCGCAAGCCGCCCCGCGCGGACCTGTCAGTGGTCTCGCTCACGGTGGCGGGAGGTTGACAGCCCGAAGCGCTGGATGCCCGTGTGAGCCTCTTTGAGCCCCTGCCCGGATATGGGGAGTCGGAGAGTGCGGGTTGAGGGCGGCACATGCGGACTCAGGTACTGGCAAACCCCCATTCATGTCCGTGGTACCGGTAGACTGACGGAAATCCCGCCGCCTTGCGGGATCCAGTCGACAAAAGCTGACAACGCAGATTGACGCAGCCGCTCCTGCTCGCATGCCTGCTGGCCCGGAGTACGGCCTGTGCTGTGCCAGAAAGGGCGCTTCGTGGCCGATTCCGGCAACCCCAACGACAACCAGTCCACCGCCGGCGAGAACGGCGACCCCGTCGAGTACACCGGCAGTCAGATCCAGGTCCTCGAGGGCCTCGACGCGGTCCGCAAGCGCCCCGGCATGTACATCGGCTCGACCGGCGAGCGCGGCCTGCACCACCTGGTGTACGAGGTCGTCGACAACTCGGTCGACGAGGCCCTGGCCGGGCACGCGGACACCATCGACGTGACGATCCTGGCCGACGGCGGCGTCCGCGTCATCGACAACGGCCGTGGCATCCCCGTCGACATCGTCCCCTCCGAGGGCAAGCCGGCCGTCGAGGTCGTGCTGACGGTCCTGCACGCGGGCGGCAAGTTCGGCGGCGGCGGCTACGCCGTCTCCGGCGGTCTGCACGGTGTGGGTGTGTCCGTCGTCAACGCCCTGTCGACGCGGGTAGCGGTCGAGGTGCGGCGCGACGGCTACCGCTGGACCCAGGACTACAAGCTGGGCGCGCCGACGGCCGCGCTGGCGAAGAACGAGGAGACGGCCGAGACCGGCACGTCCGTGACGTTCTGGGCCGACGGCGACATCTTCGAGACGACCGAGTACTCCTTCGAGACGCTCTCGCGCCGTTTCCAGGAGATGGCCTTCCTCAACAAGGGCCTGACCCTGACGCTGACGGACGAGCGCGACTCGGCCAAGGCGACGATGGGCGCGGACTCGGCCGAAGAGCCGGACGACCAGGTGCGCACGGTGAAGTACTACTACGAGGGCGGCATCGTCGACTTCGTGAAGTACCTCAACTCCCGCAAGGGCGAGCTGATCCACCCGACCGTCATCGACGTCGAGGCCGAGGACAAGGAGCGCATGCTCTCGGTCGAGATCGCGATGCAGTGGAACTCGCAGTACACGGAGGGGGTCTACTCCTTCGCGAACACGATCCACACGCACGAGGGCGGCACCCACGAGGAGGGCTTCCGCGCGGCGATGACGGGTCTCGTCAACCGCTACGCGCGCGAGAAGAAGTTCCTGCGGGAGAAGGACGACAACCTCGCGGGTGAGGACATCCGCGAGGGTCTGACGGCGATCATCTCGGTGAAGCTGGGCGAGCCGCAGTTCGAGGGCCAGACGAAGACCAAGCTGGGCAACACGGAGGCCAAGACCTTCGTGCAGAAGGTCGTCCACGAGCACCTCAACGACTGGTTCGACCGGAACCCGAACGAGGCCGCGGACATCATCCGCAAGGCGATCCAGGCCGCCACGGCCCGCGTCGCGGCCCGCAAGGCCCGTGACCTGACCCGCCGCAAGGGCCTGCTGGAGTCGGCCTCGCTGCCGGGCAAGCTGTCGGACTGCCAGTCCAACGACCCCGCCAAGTGCGAGATCTTCATCGTCGAGGGCGACTCGGCCGGCGGCAGCGCCAAGTCGGGCCGCAACCCGATGTACCAGGCCATCCTGCCCATCCGCGGCAAGATCCTGAACGTCGAGAAGGCGCGGATCGACAAGATCCTCCAGAACACCGAGGTCCAGGCGCTGATCAGTGCCTTCGGTACCGGTGTCCACGAGGACTTCGACATCGAGAAGCTCCGCTATCACAAGATCATCCTGATGGCGGACGCCGACGTCGACGGCCAGCACATCAACACCCTGCTGCTGACCTTCCTGTTCCGCTTCATGCGGCCGCTGGTCGAGGCCGGGCACGTGTACCTGTCCCGCCCCCCGCTCTACAAGATCAAGTGGGGCCGCGACGACTTCGAGTACGCGTACTCCGACCGCGAGCGCGACGCCCTGGTCGAGCTCGGCAAGAGCAACGGCAAGCGGATCAAGGAAGACTCGATCCAGCGCTTCAAGGGTCTCGGTGAGATGAACGCCGAGGAGCTGCGCGTCACCACCATGGACGTGGACCACCGCGTCCTGGGCCAGGTCACCCTGGACGACGCGGCCCAGGCCGACGACCTGTTCTCGGTGCTGATGGGCGAGGACGTCGAAGCCCGGCGCTCGTTCATCCAGCGCAACGCCAAGGACGTTCGGTTCCTCGACATCTGAGTCGGCTCAGCTGACCGCCTGAAAGGATCTTTGACCAGCAATGGCCGACGAAACCACCCAACCCGCTCAGAACGCAGAGAACTCTGCGGAGGAGCAGCCCGTCATGCGGATCGAGCCCGTCGGGCTCGAGACCGAGATGCAGCGCTCCTATCTCGACTACGCGATGTCCGTCATCGTCTCCCGCGCGCTGCCCGACGTCCGGGACGGCCTCAAGCCGGTCCACCGGCGCGTGCTGTACGCGATGTACGACGGCGGATACCGGCCCGAGAAGGGCTTCTACAAGTGCGCCCGCGTCGTCGGTGACGTCATGGGTACGTACCACCCGCACGGTGACAGCTCGATCTACGACGCCCTGGTCCGCCTGGCCCAGCCGTGGTCGCTGCGCATGCCGCTGGTGGACAGCAACGGCAACTTCGGCTCCCCGGGCAACGACCCGGCCGCCGCGATGCGCTACACCGAGTGCAAGCTGATGCCGCTGGCCATGGAGATGCTCCGGGACATCGACGAGGAGACCGTCGACTTCACGGACAACTACGACGGCCGCAACCAGGAGCCGACGGTCCTGCCGGCGCGCTTCCCGAACCTGCTGATCAACGGCTCCGCGGGCATCGCGGTCGGCATGGCGACCAACATCCCGCCGCACAACCTGCGCGAGGTCGCGGCGGGCGCGCAGTGGGCGCTCGAGCACCCGGAGGCCTCGCACGAGGAGCTCCAGGACGCGCTCATCGAGCGGATCAAGGGCCCGGACTTCCCCTCCGGCGCGCTGGTCGTGGGGCGAAAGGGCATCGAGGAGGCGTACCGCACCGGTCGCGGCTCCATCACGATGCGCGCCGTGGTCGAGGTCGAGGAGATCCAGAACCGCCAGTGCCTGGTGGTCACGGAGCTTCCGTACCAGACCAACCCGGACAACCTCGCGCAGAAGATCGCCGACCTGGTCAAGGACGGGAAGGTCGGCGGCATCGCCGACGTCCGTGACGAGACCTCGTCGCGCACCGGTCAGCGCCTGGTGATCGTGCTCAAGCGCGACGCCGTCGCCAAGGTCGTGCTGAACAACCTCTACAAGCACACCGACCTGCAGACGAACTTCGGCGCGAACATGCTGGCGCTGGTGGACGGCGTGCCGCGCACGCTGTCGATCGACGCCTTCATCCGCCACTGGGTGACGCACCAGATCGAGGTCATCGTCCGGCGCACGCGCTTCCGCCTGCGCAAGGCCGAGGAGCGCGCCCACATCCTGCGCGGTCTGCTCAAGGCGCTGGACGCGATCGACGAGGTCATCGCGCTGATCCGGCGCAGCAACACGGTCGAGATCGCCCGCGAGGGCCTGATGGGCCTGCTGTCGATCGACGAGATCCAGGCCAACGCGATCCTGGAGATGCAGCTCCGTCGCCTCGCGGCCCTGGAGCGGCAGAAGATCGTCGCCGAGCACGACGAGCTCCAGGCCAAGATCAACGAGTACAACGCGATCCTGGCCTCCGAGGAGCGCCAGCGGCAGATCGTCAGCGAGGAACTGGCCGCGATCGTCGAGAAGTTCGGCGACGACCGGCGTTCCAAGCTGGTGCCCTTCGACGGCGACATGTCCATGGAGGACCTGATCGCCGAAGAGGACATCGTCGTCACGATCACGCACGGCGGCTACGTCAAGCGCACCAAGACCGAGGACTACCGCTCGCAGAAGCGCGGCGGCAAGGGCGTGCGCGGCACGAAGCTGAAGCAGGACGACCTGGTCGACCACTTCTTCGTCTCCACCACGCACCACTGGCTGCTGTTCTTCACGAACAAGGGCCGGGTCTACCGCGCGAAGGCGTACGAGCTTCCGGACGCCGGCCGCGACGCCCGCGGCCAGCACGTGGCGAACCTGCTGGCCTTCCAGCCGGACGAGCAGATCGCGCAGATCCTGGCGATCCGCGACTACGAGGCCGCCCCGTACCTGATCCTGGCCACCAAGGCCGGTCTGGTGAAGAAGACGGCACTCAAGGACTACGACTCGCCCCGTTCGGGTGGTGTCATCGCCATCAACCTCCGGGAGACGGGCGACGGCAACGACGACGAACTGATCGGCGCCGAACTGGTCTCGGCCGAGGACGATCTGCTGCTGATCAGCAAGAAGGCGCAGTCGATCCGCTTCACGGCGACCGACGACGCGCTGCGCCCGATGGGCCGCGCGACCTCGGGTGTGAAGGGCATGAGTTTCCGCGAAGGTGACGAACTGCTCTCCATGAGCGTGGTCCGGCCCGGTACGTTCGTCTTCACCGCGACCGACGGCGGCTACGCCAAGCGGACGCCGGTGGACGAATACCGCGTCCAGGGACGTGGCGGTCTGGGCATCAAGGCTGCCAAGATCGTGGAAGACCGCGGTTCGCTCGTGGGAGCGCTCGTGGTCGACGCCACCGACGAGATCCTCGCCATCACCCTCAGCGGTGGTGTGATCCGTACGCGCGTCAACGAAGTCAGGGAGACCGGCCGTGACACGATGGGCGTCCAGCTGATCAACCTGGGCAAGCGCGATGCCGTGGTCGGTATCGCTCGTAACGCCGAGGCGGGACAGGAAGCCGACGAGGTCGACGAGACCGAGGAAGCCGACGGACCGGCCGCCGAGGCCGCCGAGGGCACGCAGCCTTCGGCAGGGGAGCACGAGGAGTAAGCGTGAGTGGAGCCACGGGCGCCGGGTCGGCACAGACTGGAGCGAACGGTGCCCGTGGCCCCGCCGCGGACTCCCAGGGGGGAACCGTGACGGACACCCGAGGACCTGAGCCCAAGCCCGGCGCGGCGGGCGGCCAGAGCCGCCCGGCGGCGGCGCAGCCGCAGCAGCCCGCGCAGGAGCGTCCGGCGCCTTCGGGCCCGGGCGCGCCCCGCACGGGCCCGGCGGGGGCGGCGCAGCGCAAGCCGCAGACGGGCGTGCGTACGGCGCCCAGGACGCGCAAGGCACGACTGCGGGTGGCCAAGGCCGACCCGTGGTCGGTGATGAAGGTCAGCTTCCTGCTGTCGATCGCGCTGGGCATCTGCACGATCGTGGCGTCGGTGGTGCTGTGGATGGTCATGGACGCCATGGGCGTCTTCTCGACCGTCGGCGGCACCATCAGCGAGGCCACCGGGTCCAACGAGAGCAATGGGTTCGACCTCCAGTCGTTCCTGTCGCTGCCGCGGGTCCTGATCTTCACCTCGGTGATCGCGGTCATCGACGTGGTGCTCGCGACGGCGCTGGCCACGCTGGGGGCCTTCATCTACAACATCTCCGCGGGCTTCGTGGGCGGCATCGAGCTGACCCTCGCCGAGGACGAATGAGCCACGAATGACCTGCGCGGACACCGTCCGGCAGCGGATTTTGGACTGACCCGGTCTGTGCGCTAATCTTCATCAAGTCAGCGCACAGCGCGGAGGGGCTATAGCTCAGTTGGTTAGAGCGCATCCCTGATAAGGATGAGGCCACAGGTTCAAATCCTGTTAGCCCCACAGTACGGATTCGGTCCGGCGGAGATTCTCCGCCGGACCGTTCTCGTTCCCGGCCCGTGGTCGTCTTCTCCCGGTCGGGGCGGGTGGGTCGAGGCCGCCGGGGGAGCTTCCCAGGTAACCGATCGGTATCGGTCGGTGTGTATAGTCGGGCGGCAGTAGTCCCCAACGTCAACGAAGGACGAGGTCGCGCGGTGAAGAAGCTTCTCCTGGTCGCACTGGCCGCCATCGGCGGGCTCCTGGTGTACCGCCAGATCCAGGCGGATCGCGCCGAGCAGGACCTGTGGACGGAGGCAACTGACTCCGTGGCCTCTGGTTCCGGTGTGTGAGACCCACGATTGATCCCATGAAGCCCCGACTGCCGCTGCGGTCGGGGCTTTGTGCTGTTCCGGCATGAATTATTGCTGTATGCAAAGTTTGGGATTGCGCTGGCAAACTCGGGGTGGGTGGGCGTGATGGTGCGGGTGCTCTCGGCTGTGCTGCTGGCGGGAACCGCCCTGGCGGGGACGGCCGGCGCCGCCCGCGCGGCGGCGGATCCGGCGGCCCCGGAGCCGTACCGGCCGGCCGCCGGGGCGAAGGCCGTCACCGGAGCGGGGACCACCGCGGACGCTCCGGCGCTGGCCACGGGGACGACGTACGAGGACACCGCGGCCCCCGGCGAGCGCTACTACCGGGTGGTGCTGGACGCGCGGTCCAGCGTGTACGTCTCGGCCGTCGTACGGCCCCCGGCCGGTGCCAGGGTCGGCTACTCCGACGGCGTGGACGTCACCCTCATGACGAACGCCGGGAAGGCCTGCCCGGGCAACCCCGGCCGGGCGTCCTTCGGTTACGACCCGGTGCCCCTCGCGGCCGTCGGCGCACGCCTGTCGGCCGAGGACGCCGACTGCCAGGAGGCCGGGGTGTACTTCGTGAAACTGAACCGGACCGCCGCCAAGGACGCCGACCGCGCGCCCTGGCCGGTCGAGCTCCAGGTCATGCGCGAACCCGCCCTGGGCTCCGGCGGGTCGCCGACCGTCGCGCCCTCGGCCTGGCCCTCGGCCCCGCCCGCGGCGCCCGGCACCGAACCCGTGCCCCGGGCGGGCGGCACCGGCTTCAACGACGCGCGGGCGCTCGGCGCGGGCGTCTGGCGAGACGACCTGCGGCCGGGACAGACCCGTTGGTACCGGGTGCCGCTGGACTGGGGGCAGCAGCTCGCGGTCGGCGCGGAGCTGGCGGGGGCGCGCATGACGAAGGAGTACGGGACGGCGTACGCGGGGCTCGCGGTCTCCCTCTACAGCCCCTACCGCGCCCTGGTCGGCGCCAAGGACACCCCGTACGACGGCAAGCAGGCGGCGACGGGGCTGGGGCTGACGCCGCCGGTGGCCTACGAGAACCGGCTGTCCGACGACCGCTGGGTCCGGCCGGTCCGGGTGGCGGGCTGGTACTACGTGGCCGTGACGATGGCCGGGAAGGTCGGCGAGTTCACGGAGGACGCCACCCCGGTGCCGCTGACCCTGCGGCTCAGCGTCCAGGGCCGGGTCGCGGCCGCGCCGCCGTACGCGGAGGACCCGGCGAAGGGCGGCTTCGGGGTGGGCGCCGACGACCGGACCGCGGTACGGGAGGGACTGACGGCGCCGGAGGCGGTGGCCGCGGCGGGCACCCGCTCGGCGATGCGGGCCGTGGCGGCAGTCGGCTTCGGGGCCGGGGCGCTGCTGCTGGGCGTGCTGGGCGGGTGGATGCTGCTGGCGCGGCGCGGGCGGCCTTCCCGGACGGCCTAGATCCGGGTCAGGGCCCAGATGCCCACGGCGAAGCACACCAGGGCGGCCAGCAGGAGCCCGGCGGTGGCCTTCGGGCCGGGCGGGGCGAGGGAGTTGGTACGGGCGACGGGGGCCGGCGGAGGGGTCGTCGGCGGGGCTGTCGGCGGGGCCAGGTGGAAGCTGCCGGTCGGGGACGGGGCGGGGGCGCCGGGGCCGTACGCCGTGCCGGACGTCCTGCCGTACGCCGTGCCGGACGTCCTGCCGTACGCCGTGCCGGACGCCGTGTGGTGCGCCGCCGCGGCGGGCGGGGTGGTCGCGGCGGTGGGTGCCTCCGGGGTGACCGCGGCCGTGTCCTGGGGTCCCCGGGGACCGAAACCGGCGGGCAGCGGGCCGAGTTGGTCGAAGACCTCGACCGGGTCCTCGCCCGGCTGGGGCGGGGGGAGCAGTTCCACGGCCCCCGCAAGGGCCTTGCGGGCGCCTGTGGCCGTGCGGAAACGGTTCCGGGGGTCCGGCTGCAGGAGGTTCGCGATGACGTCCCACAGGGCCGCCGGGACCCCTTCGGGGGCGTCGGGCGTGCCATGTGCGAGGAAGTGTTCGACGAGGGCCCGCGCGTCGGGCCTGCGGCCGCCCAACAGGTAGAGGGCGACCAGGCCGACGGCGAACAGGTCGGCGCAGAAGTCGGGTTCGTGGCCGAGCAGCTGCTCGGGAGCGACATAGCCGGGGGTCCCCACGACGTGGTCCGTCGCCGTCAGGCGGGGCTCGCCCTTGCGCATGGAGATGCCGAAGTCGGACAGCCGCAGGTGCGGCCGTCCGGTTCCGGTGGCCTCCATCAGGATGTTGGCCGGTTTGACGTCGCGGTGGACGACACCTTCGGCGTGCACCGCCGCCAGACCCGACAGGAGCTGGTCGAGCAGGGTGCAGACGAACCGGGGCGGCAGGGGCCCGTAATCGCCGATGACGTGACCGAGGGAGCCGCCGCTGACCAGGTCCATGGTGAACAGGACCTTGTCGTCGTCGGCCGCCCAGCTGGCCGGGGCCAGGACGTGCGGATGATCGATGCGCAGGGCCTGCTCGCGCACGAAGCGGAGCAGGGTGTGGGCGTCGCTCTGCTGGAGGACCTTGGCGGCGACGTAGCGGCGGCGCCTGTGGTCCCAGGCGCGCCACACGGCGCCGACCGCCCCCCGGCCGATCGGGTCGACCAGCTCGTACCGACCGGCGAAGACCTCACCCATCGCTGCGCCCGTCCCCCGTCACCTCGTCCGTCCCCCGGTCGGCACGTTTCAGTTCTGATGCGCCTCGTAGTGGGCGACGGCGTCGGCCGTGCGCCCGGCGCCGTACACCCGGAGGAACTCTGCCAGTTCCGGGTGGCTGGGGGCGAGGGAGTCCGCCGCGTCGATGATGTCGCCGGCCGCGGAGACCGACCGCAGCAGCGACTGGATCTCGCGGACGACCCGCTTGACGGTCGGCGCTCCCGAACTGGTCGCGGTCTGGCCGCTGTTGCTGAGGACCGAGCCTCCCTGGGTCTTCTTGATCTCGTCCATCCGGTCGGTGGCCTCCACCGCGCTGACGCTGCCGTCGGCCACCTGGCCGGCGAGATCCTGGAGGGCCTGCACGCGCTGCACCACGGCCGGGTTCCCGATCTTGGCGCGCTGACCGCTCATCAGCTGGGACAGCATGGGCGCCGACAGTCCGAGGACGGCAGCGAGGCGAGCCTGGTTCAAGCCGAGGTCATCTATGAGCCGGCGGAAGAGCGCGCCGAGCGGCTCCCCGTACCAACTGCGCTGGAGTTCCCTGGCTCTGGCGGTGGCCTCTTGCTGTACTGCGTCCACTCTTACTACTCCCCTTCGCTGGTGCGAACCTCGCGAGCATCTTACGGAGAGTGGTCGCGGGGCGGGAGTCCCTATCATTTTGTGGGATCCGGGGGTACACCCGGTATTCTGGTCTGCGGAACGGCTGCTCCTTCCGAGGGGACAGCCACGTCCATTTTCGGGGCCTTAGCTCAGCTGGTAGAGCGCTGCCTTTGCAAGGCAGATGTCAGGAGTTCGAATCTCCTAGGCTCCACCCTCGAAAGCCCCCTTGACCTGCGCAAACGCGGTCAAGGGGGCTTTGTGCTGCGGCCGCGCGGGCCGGGTGCCGCGCGGGTCAGGCCAGCGGAAGGTACGGCGAGAGGTGCGGGGAGCCGGCCCCGCCGCGGTGGTACGTCTCCCAGGCGAAGGCCACGATCCCCGCTTGTAAGCGGGACTCCACGTTGAGCTTGGCCAGGATCTGGGCGACGTGGGCCTTGGCGGTCCGTTCGGTGATGGCCAGCCGGGTGGAGATGGTGCGGTTCGACGCGCCCTTCGCCAGCAGGTGGAACACGTCCAGTTCGCGCTCGGAGAGCAGCGGGACCCGCCGCAGCACCGTGTCCCAGGTGTGGTCGCGAGTGAGGACCGGACGGTCCGTGGGGATGAGGGTCTGCCGTACGGAGGGTCTGAGGGTGTCGGTGAAGCTCATCGTGCTCGGGTGCTCCTGGTTCGGGTGCAGGGGTACGACGAGCCACGGCCGCGGTCCGTGAAATGCGAGGCGGTGCGGTGCGGTGCGGCGTGGCGGAACACGGATAAAAGTCTTTCAGGTTACCCCTGGGAACCGGCAGCATCCCTTTCGGTCGGTCTTCGGGGTGAAATTCGGCCGCCCGGGAAGGGCGTCGATAAAGTGGAATTCGGGGCACGGTGAGCGGGCATGCGGGGAGGCAGCCCCGGTGGTGCGTCAGGGCTGTGGCGCGCCAGGGTGGTGGGGCACCCTGGTCCTGCTCACCTGCGATGATGGTTGCGAATTCAAGTTCGGACCGTAGTCCGACGGAAGCGTACGGGCGGCCGGTAATGCCGGGCAATCGGTGATCCACGATGTGAGATGGCGAGGCTGGAATTCGCCCTCGGGGCGGTGCATAACCATTTATCGCGTTGCGAATTCGGTACGAAATATTCCGGCCAGGAGGCCGCCGGGTGCGTGGCCACCCTCCGTCAGCGCACTCCGGCGAGCCTGAGCAGGGCGGCCGTCCCGGCGGCGGCGAGGACGACGAGGAGGAACGGCGCCTTGCGCCAGGCGAGTACGCCGCCCACCAGCACGCCGACCGGGCGGGCCAGGCCCGCGAAGCCGTGGCCGTCGGTGAGGGCGGACGTGGCCGTCAGGGCCGCGAGCAGGACGACGGCGGAGGCCTCCAGGAGCTTCTCCGCCCGCTCGGGGAAGGTGACCCGGGCGCGCAGGGCGGGCCCGGCGAGCCGGAGCAGGAAGGTGCCGCCCGCGAGGGCCAGCATTGCGATCAGGGTGGGGAGGGCGTTCTTCACCCGCGGGCTCCTTCCGTCGCCGCGGCGGCGGTGAACAGCGGCAGGGCCGCCAGTGCGACCAGGACCGGGAGCCCGGCCGGGAGGAAGGCGGTGGAGGCGAGCGCCAGGGCCACTCCGGCCAGGGAGGTCCGCCGCAACGCGCGCTCCTTCAGGGCCGGGAGGATCAGCGCCAGGATCACCGCGGGGAACATGGCGTCCAGTCCGAGCGCGTCGGTGTCGTGGACGACGCTGCCGAGCAGGGCGCCCAGCGCGGCCCCGGTCGGCCAGCAGATCAGGATGCCGAGCCCGCAGGCCCAGTACGCGGCCCGCTTGCGCGGGAGTCCGTCCTGGGCGATGGCGAAGACGACGGTCTCGTCGTTCATCAGGTGCGTGCCGAGCAGGCCTTTCCAGCCACGGCCGAGGACGTCGGGGACGGCCAGACCGAACGGCACGTGCCGGGCGTTGACCAGGAGTCCCGCCAGCAGGGCGGCGATCGGGCTGCCTCCGGCGGCGATGATGCCGACGAACAGGAACTCCGAGGACGCGGCGAGGACGAGGGCGCCCATGAGGACCGGGAACCACCAGGCGAAGCCCGAGGTGACGGCGATGGCGCCGTACGACAGGCCGATGACCCCCACCGCGAGGCAGACGAGTGCGATGTCGCGCCACTGGGCACGGTCGAGGGTTTTCCATAACGAACGCATGGCGTTTATGATGAACGGCGACCGTGTGTTCGTCAAGGCGAACGAATGACCATTGGAGCGAACGTCTCGTGTCCGAAACCGACCTCCCGCTCAAGCCGCCGCTCGAAGTGATCGCCGCCTCTCTGCGCGCGGAGCGCGTCCGGGCCGGGCTCTCCCTCACCGAGGTGGCCCGCCGCGCCGGACTGGCCAAGTCCACGCTCTCGCAGCTCGAATCGGGCGCGGGGAACCCCAGCCTGGAGACGCTCTGGGCGCTCTGCGTGGTCCTGGAGATCCCGTTCTCCCGGCTGCTGGCCGCCCCCCGGTCCGCGGTCCAGGTGATCCGGGCGGGTCAGGGGCCGGCCGTGGTCTCGGCCGAGGCCGACTACCGGGCCACCCTGCTGGCGGCGTCCCCGCCCGGGACCCGGCGGGACATCTACAGCATCGCCGCCGAACCCGGCCCGCAGCGCTCGTCCGCACCGCACCTGCCGGGCGTCGTGGAACACGTGGTGATCGGTACGGGCCGGGCGCTGGTCGGGACCGCCGAGGAACCGGTGGAGCTGTTCCCCGGCGACTACATCAGCTACCCGGCCGACGTCCCGCACGTCTTCCAGGCGCTGGAGAGCGGCACGACGGCGGTCCTGGTCTCCGAGCACCCCTGACCGGGCCCCGGGGCCGGGGGCGTGCGTACCGGCTCAGTGCCCCATGCCGAGGCCGCCGTCCACCGGGACGACGGCCCCGGTGATGTACCCCGCTTCCGCCGAGGCCAGGAAGCGGACGGTGGCCGCGATCTCGTCGGGCTCCGCGCTGCGCGCCAGCGGCACCTTGGCCAGGAACGCGGCGCGCTGCTTCTCGCTCAGCTCCTTCGTCATGTCGGTCTCGACGAAACCGGGCGCCACCACGTTGCAGGTGATCCCGCGCGAGCCCAGCTCGCGGGCGACCGAGCGGGCGAAGCCGACCAGACCGGCCTTGGACGCCGCGTAGTTGGCCTGTCCCGCCGCGCCGAGCAGGCCCACCACGGAGGAGATCAGGACGATCCGGCCCCGGCGGCCCGACACCATGTCGGCGACGGCGTGCTTGACGATCCGGAACGCCCCCATCACGTTGGTGTCGAGGACCGCGGCGAAGTCGTCCTCGGTCATCCGCAGGACCAACTGGTCGCGGGTGATACCGGCGTTGGCCACGAGCACCTCGACCGGACCGTGCGCCTCCACGACCTCCCGGTAGGCCTTCTCGACCTGTCCGGTGTCGGTGACGTCGCAGCGTACGGCGAGGCAGCCGAGCCGGAGCGCGGCCTCCGGCGGCTCACCGGACCGGTAGGTCAGCGCGACCTTGTCGCCGGCTTCGGCGAAGGCGAGGGCGACGGCGAGGCCGATGCCCCGGTTTCCTCCGGTGACCAGGACGGAACGGCTCATGGGTTCAGCGCACCTTTGCTCGGTCGGTCTGTGACGGGTTGTGGCGGGTGTGGCGGGTGTGACAGGTGTGGGGGGTCGGGCGGTCTCGTGCGCGGGGGTCAGGCGATCTTGTGCACCCAGCCGAACGGGTCGGGCCTCTCGCCGGACTGGATCCCGGACAGCTCCGCCCGCAGCCGGGCGGTGACCGGGCCGGGCTCGCCGCCGCCGATCGTCCAGCCGCCGTCCTTGCCCTTGACCTCGCCGACCGAGGTGATCATCGAGGAAGTGCCGCAGGAGAACACCTCGGTGAGACGGCCCGACTCGGCGTCGGCCCGCCAGTCCGCCACGCTGATCCGGCCCTCCTCGGCCGTGTAGCCCAGCTCGGCGGCCAGCGCGAGGACGGAGTCCCGGGTGACCCCGGACAGCAGGGAGCCGGACAGCTCCGGGGTGACGAGGCGGTCGCCGTAGACGAAGAACATGTTGCTGGTGCCCATCTCGTCGACCCAGCGGCGCTCGGCCGAGTCCAGCCAGACCACCTGGTCGCAGCCCATCTCCCGGGCCTGCGCCTGCGCGACCAGGGTGCCCGCGTAGTTGCCGCCGCACTTGGCCTCGCCGGTGCCGCCGGGGGCCGCGCGGGTGTAGTCCTCGGAGAGCCAGACGGTCAGCGGCTTGGCCCCGGCCTTGAAGTACGCGGCGGCCGGTGAGGCGATCACCATGAAGCGGTAGGCGCTGGACGGGCCGTAGAAGCCGATCGTGCGCTGCGTGGCGATCATGAAGGGGCGCAGGTAGAGACTGTGGCCCGGCTGCTCGGGAACCCAGTCCCGGTCCGTGGTGACCAGGAGCTCCAGGGCCTCGACGAAGGTCTCCTCGGGCAGCGCCGGCATGGCCATGCGCGCGCAGGAGCGGTTCAGCCGGGCCGCGTTGGCGTACGGGCGGAAGGTGACCACCGACCCGTCGGGGCGCCGGTAGGCCTTGAGGCCTTCGAAGACCTCCTGGCCGTAGTGGAAGACCTGGGCCGAGGGGTCGAGCACGAGCGGCCCGTACGGCGTGATCCGGGCGTCGTACCAGCCGCGCTCGCGCTCCCAGTCGATGCTGATCATGTGGTCGCTGAACACGTCGCCGAAGGCGGGTGCCTCGAGCACGCGGGCCCGCTCGGCGGCGGCGAGCCGCTCGGCCGGTTCGGTGGTGAAGGTGAGGGTCATCGATACGCTCCGGGACGGTGGAAGTGGCCGGTCACAGGGGTGTGTTGGCGTGCTTGCGGGACGGCTGCTCGGAGTTCTTGGTCCGGAGCATCCGGAAGGCGCGGATCAGCGTCGCCCGGGTCCCCGCGGGGTCGATCACGTCGTCGACGAGGCCGCGTTCGGCCGCGTAATAGGGGTGCATCAGCTCGGCCTTGTAGTCCTTGACCACCGCGGCGCGCACGGCCTGCGGGTCGTCGGCCTCGGCGATCCGGCGCCGGAAGATGACGTTGGCCGCGCCTTCGGCGCCCATGACGGCGATCTCGTTGGTGGGCCAGGCGTAGGAGAGGTCGCAGCCGATGGAGCGGGAGTCCATGACGATGTACGCGCCGCCGTAGGCCTTGCGCAGGATCACCTGGACCCGCGGGACCGTGGCCTCGCAGTAGGCGTACAGCAGTTTGGCGCCGTGCCGGATGACCCCGCCGTGCTCCTGGCCCACGCCGGGCAGGAAGCCGGGTACGTCGACCAGGGTCAGCAGCGGGATGTTGAAGGCGTCGCACATCCGCACGAAGCGGGCCGCCTTCTCGCTCGCGTGGATGTCCAGGACGCCGGCCAGGGCGATGGGCTGGTTGGCGACGATGCCCACGACCTGGCCGCCGAGCCGGGCCAGCCCGCACAGGATGTTGGGGGCCCAGCGCTCGTGGACCTCCAGGAAGTCGCCGTGGTCGACGATCTCCTCGATCACCGCGCGCATGTCGTACGGGAACTTGCCCTCGGCCGGTACGAGCGACAGCAGGGCCTCGCCGCGCCGGTCCGCCGGGTCGGTGGCCGGGGCGGCGGGCGGCAGCTCGTCGTTGCTGGACGGGAGCAGCGAGATCAGGTAGCGGACCTCGGCCAGGCAGGTCGGCTCGTCGTCGTAGACGAAGTGGGCCACGCCGGAGCGTTCGGCGTGCACGTCGGCGCCGCCGAGGCCGTCCTGGCTGACCTCTTCGCCGGTGACCGCCCTGACCACGTCGGGTCCGGTGATGAACATCTGCGAGGTGCCGCGGACCATGAACACGAAGTCGGTCAGGGCGGGGGAGTAGGCGGCGCCGCCCGCGCACGGGCCGAGCATCACCGAGATCTGCGGGATGACGCCCGAGGCCCGCACGTTGCGCTGGAAGATCCCGCCGTATCCGGCCAGCGCCGAGACGCCCTCCTGGATCCGGGCGCCCGCGCCGTCGTTCAGCGAGACCAGCGGGGCTCCGGCCGCGACGGCCAGGTCCATGATCTTGTGGATCTTGCTGGCGTGGGCCTCGCCGAGCGCGCCGCCGAAGATCCGGAAGTCGTGCGCGTAGACGAAGACGGTACGGCCCTCGACCGTGCCCCAGCCGGTGATCACACCGTCCGTGTGCGGTCGGCGGTCCTCCATGCCGAAGCCGACGGACCGGTGCCGGCGCAGCTGCTCGACCTCTTCGAAGGAGCCGGGGTCCAGCAGCAGGTCGATCCGCTCGCGGGCGGTCAGCTTGCCCTTGGCGTGCTGGGCGGCGGTGGCCCGCTCGCCGGGTCCGCGGCGGGCCAGCTCCTTGGTGGCGTACAGCTCGGCCACGCGGCCGGGGGTGTCGTGGGCGGGAGCCGGGGGCTCGGTCCTCTGCGGGGCGGTCTGCTGCGGGGCGGGCATGTCTATCGCTCTCCTTCCGTGGCCGGTACGGCGATGGCGGTGACGACCAGGGCGCCGCCGACCCGCCAGCGGCCGGTCAGCTCCGCCGGGAGGCCCGGTCGGGTCCCGCCGGAGTCCGGGATCCGCGCGCTGAAGGTGCCCGCGTCCGGGTCGATGTCGATCGAGGCCTCGTGGAAGCCGAGGAACCGGCCGGTCACCGGGAACCAGGTCTTGTAGACGCTCTCCTTCGCGCTGAAGAGCAGCCGGTCCCAGTGCACGCCGGGCCGCTCCGCGAGGAGCCGCCGTACCCGGGCGCGTTCCTCGGGGCGGGCCACGAACTCCAGCACGTCCTCGGGCAGCGGCAGATGGGTCTCCGCGTCGATGCCGAGCGCGCGGATCCGCGTACGGCGGGCGACCGCGGCGGCGGTGTAACCGGGGCAGTGCGTGATGCTGCCGACCACCTCGGCCGGCCAGACGGGAGCCCCCCGGTCGCCGGCCGGGATCGCGGCGGCGGGGGTGCCCAGGCGGCGCAGGGCCCGGTGGGCGCAGTACCGGCCGTTGGCGAACTCGCGGCGCCGGGCCGGGGCCGCGCTGCGCAGCGACGCGGCCTCGGCGGGGTGCGGGGTGAAGCGGGGCCGGTCCTCGAAGGAGGACCAGCCCGCGACCCGTCCGGGGACGAGGTCCTCGATCACACCGCCTCCAGGGAACGGCCGGCCGGAGCGCCGGGCGGCACGGCCGGGCGGCAGCGCTGGCGGTGCGCGCCCAGCCCGGCGACCTCGGTCTCCAGCAGATCGCCGGATCGCAGGTAGGGCTGGTCGGGGCGGCCCAGGGCGACCCCGCCCGGCGTTCCGGTGAGGATCACGTCCCCGGGGTGCAGCACCATGAACTGGCTGAGGTACCAGACCAGATGGGCCACGTCGAAGACCATGTCGGCGGTGGATGCGTCCTGCATGACGCGTCCGTTCACCGTGCAGCTCAGCCGCAGGTCCTGGGGGTCGGGCACCTCGTCCGGGGTGACGAGGTGGGGGCCCAGCGGGCTGAAGGACTCGAAGGACTTGCCCTTGACCCACTGGCCGCCGCGCTCGAGCAGCCAGCGCCGCTCGGATACGTCGTTGGCCGTGGCGAATCCCGCGATGTGGGCCGGGGCGGCCGCCCGGTCGGGCAGGTACTGGGCGCGCCGTCCGATGACGACCGCCAGCTCGACCTCCCAGTCGGTCTTCTCGCCGCCGGGCGGCAGGAGAAGGTCGTCATGGGGGCCGACGAGGGTCATCGGCGCCTTGCTGGAGACGATCGGCTCGTCCGGCAGCGCGAGACCGGCCTCGGCCGCGTGCGCCCGGTAGTTGAGGCCGATCGACACCAGGTGTCCGCCCGGGCGGACGGGCGGACCGACCCGCTCCGCGGCCGGGTCGGCCACGGGCAGGGTGTCCGCCTCGCGGGCCAGCCGGGCGGCCAGCTCGCGCAGTACGTCCGGGTCCAGGCTCTCGCCCGTCCAGTCCGCGACCCAGGACGACAGGTCGCGGACGACTCCACCGGGCCCGACCGCGCACGGCCGCTCCCCGCCCCGCGGGCCGATCCGTAGCAGGCGCATGTCAGCCGGCCGACGCGGTCTCTTCGAGGTACTTCTCGAAGAAGGCGGTCTCCGCGTCCGTGAGCCGGCGGGGGCGGCCCGCCCGGTAGTCGAACGGGGCCATCGTGGTCGAGGCGGTGGCGTAGACGAGGTCGCCGTCCCGGACCGTGTAGTCGACGGTCACCGTGGCCGACTGGAGGTCGGAGACCCACATCTCGATCTCGACCGGCTCGTGGCGGTGGACGAGCTGACGCTTGTAGCGGATCTCGTGCGAGACGACCACCGAGCCGTCCCGGAAGAACGCGTCGCCCTCCGTCGGGGCCATCCGGAAGACGAAGTCGACCCGGGCCTCCTCCAGATAGCGCACGAAGGAGACGTTGTTGACGATCCCGTAGACGTCCATGTCCGACCAGCGGATCGGGCAGGGGTAGGAGTGCCGTGCCATGGTGTTCAGCTCCCTGTGGTGATCTGGGCGCCGGCCGGGCCGAACGCTCCGGTCCGCTGCTGGAAGGCGGCCACGTAGTCGTCCGCGGCGATGGGCGCGCGCAGCAGCTCCGGCGACAGGTTGAATCCGCCGATGAGGGTCTCGGCGTGCGGCAGGATCAGGACGCACAGGGCGTCCAGGGCGCGGGGCAGCTCCTCGACCTGCGCGGCCGTGAGCACCCCGCGGGCCAGGTACCAGCCCGCGTCCCGCTGCACCTCCGTGAGCGCGTACAGCGAGGCGAGCAGGCCGAGCGCGGTCCGCGTCTCCTCGGTACCGGCTCCCTCGGCGGCCTCCGTGAAGCACTCCAGGGCCGTCCGCACGCCCCGCACCCGGGCCATGGTCAGCCCGGTGTTCATCGTGTCGTTCCACGCGTCGAGGTAGGTCCCCTCGCGGGACTCGTCCGCCATGGACGCGCGGCCCGCCCGGAGCAGCTCCCGCTCCCGGTGGCGCAGCGCGGCCACCAGGAACGCGGTGTCGCGCAGGTCCCGGCCACGGGGGTCGGGGGCCCCGGACGGCTCCTCGTCCCCGAGGTCCCCGCTCTGGGCGATGATCTGGCCGGCGGTGGTGGCGAGCAGCACCTGGTTGTCGCCCTCGGCGGTGACCAGGCCCTGGAGCAGCGAGCCGTAGTCCGCGATCCGGTTGACGCTGAAGATGCCCTGGGCTCCGCAGCGCTCCCGGCAGGTCGCGATGACCTCGGTCATCTCCCAGGTGGAGAGCGCCTTGGTGATCGAGATCAGGTGGTTCAGCTCGGCCGGTACGGCGTCCGGGGCGGCCGCCACGAACTCCCGCTTTGCGTGGTTGAGCAGCAGCGTCATCGCGTAGACCTTGGCCAGCGCGGTGAAGAGGGCCAGCTGGTGGCTGCGGTATTCGATGACCGGCAGGTCGTTGCGGCCGGGGGCGTTGGTGAGCCGCCGCGCCGCGAAGCGCAGCGCGATGTACACGGCGGCGCGGCCCGCGCCGGTCGCCGAGCTGGAGACGCACAGCCGTCCGGGCAGGATCCGGTTCATGGCGCGCAGGAAGCGCTTGCGCTGGTTGCCGGAGGAGGGGCGGAAGGTGCCGTTCTCGTCGAAGCCGCCCATGTCGCCGTGGAGCAGGTTGCGGCGCGGGACGCGGACGTGGTCGAACCAGGTGACGCCGTTGTCCAGGCCCTGTACGGGCTTCTCCGGGCAGGGCGCCGCGTGGACGCCCTCGTGCAGCCGGGTGCCGTCGCTGATCGGGACGAGGAAGGGGTAGACGCCGTGGTCCTTGCCGTCGGCCTTCAGCCGGGCCATGACGACGGCGAGCTTCGGGACGTCCTGGAACCCGCTGTAGGACATGTGCTTCTGGGCCAGCGCGTCCGGGGTGTTCAGGACGAAGGTCTCGGTGGCGGCATCGTAGACGGCCTCCGTGCGCAGGGCGGCCACGTTGTTGCCGTAGCCCAGCTCGGTGGCCATGTACGGGCTGAAGGAGTCCAGCCGGTCCAGCTCGTCGACGAGGTCCTTGAGCTCGGGCCGGTCGCCGTGCTCGAGGACCGTGCCGAAGCTGAGGTTGTAGTGGACCATCAGCAGCGAGAACGTGGAGACGTCGACCAGCGACGGCCATTCGGCCAGGGCGAACAGCCGCCACGGGTCACGGAGGATCTCCACGGGGCGCTCCAGACCGCCGTGCACCACCCGGGACCGGGCGTAGGCGAGCTTCCCGGCCTCGTTCATCGTGAGGCCCTCACGGGGATCGAAGACCGGGTCCAGCAACAGCTCGCTGATGTCCTTGTGCGCCTGCTCGTACCTGCCGTCGAAGAGCAGCCTGGTCAGGTCGGCGGTGGCGACCGGGTTCATCTGAGGGTCCTTTCGCGGTGCGTGTCGTGCGGTTCAGGAGGAGATCAGCAGGGCGGCGTTCTGACCGCCGAACCCGAAGGAGTTGCTCAGGGCGACGTCCACCCGGCCGAGCCGCGGCGCGCCGTGCACGACGTCGACCTCGACCCGGGGGTCGACCTCGGTGAGCGAGGCCGTCGGGGGGATGACGCCGTGGTGCACCGCCAGCGCCGCGTACGCCGCTTCGATGGATCCGGCCGCGCCGAGCGGGTGCCCGGTGACGCCCTTGGTGGAGCTGACCTTGGCGTCCTGGCCGATCACCCGGCGGATCACCCCGGCCTCGATGACGTCGTTGAGGGGCGTGGAGGTGCCGTGGGCGTTGACGTAGCCGACGTCGCGGCCGGTCAGGCCCGCGTCGGCGAGCGCCGCGCGGACCGCCAGCTCGGCGCCCTTCCCCTCGGGGTGCGGGGAGGTGACGTGGTGGGCGTCGGCCGAGGCGCCGTACCCGATCACGCGGGCCAGGGTCTGCGCGCCGCGCGCCCGGGCGTGCTCCTCGGACTCCAGGACCACGATCCCCGCGCCCTCGCCGAGCACGAACCCGTCGCGGGTCCGGTCGAAGGGGCGGGAGGCCGTCCCCGGGTCGTCCAGGCGCCGGGAGAGCGCCCGCATCCGGGCGAAGGAGGACACGTACAGCGGGGTGATCGGCGCCTCGGCGCCCCCCGCGATCACGATGTCCGCCAGTCCGGACCGGATCAGCTCCCGGCCGAGACCGATCGCGCTGGCCCCGGCCGCGCAGGCGGTGCACGGCGCCAGGCAGGGGCCGTTGGCGCCGATGTCGATGGCCACCTGCCCGGCCGCCATGTTCAGCAGCCCCATCGGCAGGGTCATCGGGGAGACCTCGCCGGGTCCCTCCTCGAGCAGGATCCGGTGCTGCTCCTCCAGCGTGGCGGTGCCGCCGGCACCCGAACCCACGATGACGGCCACGCGTGCGCTGTCCGCCCACTCCCCGGCCACGAGACCGGCCTGGGCCAGTGCCTCGCGCGCCGCGGCGATGGCGAACTGCGCGTAGCGGTCCCACTGCCAGGCGCCGCGGAGCCCGAGCCGCTGGGGCGAGAAGTCGGGCACCCGGCAGGCCATGGTCACCGGCAGGCCGGCCAGGTCGTCGTGATGGGCGGCGGTCGGCCGCCCGTCGACGACGCGTTCCCAGTTCTCCTTGACCCCGATGCCCGCGGGGGTGATCAGGCCGATACCGGTGATGGAAGCCGCGAAGCCGCTCATCAGACGGCGGCGGCCTTCTGCTCGATGAGGGCGATGATGTCCGAGACGGCGGCGATCTCGGTCAGCTCGTCATCGGTGATGACGACGCCCAGGCGCTTCTTGAGGGCGGTCGCCAGCTCGATCTGGGACAGCGAGTCGAGACCGAGGTCGTCGAAGGTCGCCTCCGGGACCACGCTCTCGGCGTCGAGACCGAAGCGGGAGACGAAGACCTCGACGACGGATTCCTGAACGGTGCTCATGGTGGTTCTCCTGAATCTGATGGGTTCGTATGAGGGGTGAAGATGCGTCAGTTCACGTGCTCGGCGCGGATGTCGGGCCAGACCAGGACCGTCGAGCCCCACGAAAGACCCGCTCCGAACGCCGACAGCAGCACCCGGTCCCCGGGCTTGAGGTCGCCGCTCGCCGCGATGTCGTTCAGCAGCAGCGGGACCGAGGCCGACAGGGTGTTCCCGACGCGGTCGATGTTGACCGCGACGCGTTCCGTGGGGACCTCGAGCTCCTCCGCCACCGCCCGCACGATCCGGACGTTGGCCTGGTGGCCGACGAACCAGTCGACGTCCGCCACGGCCCAGTCGGTGCGCTTGAGGACCGCCCGCGCCGACTGGGTCATGCGCTCGACGGCCTGCGTGTAGAGGGGGCGGCCCTCCATCCGCAGGTACCAGTCCTCGGTGGGTACCGAGGCGTGGCCGAGGCCCGCGTCGGCGGACCGCTGGCGCGAACCGCCGGCCGGAATGGCCAGCAGATCGGCGAGCGAGCCGTCACTGCCGAGGTCGAACGGGCCCAGCGCACCGGGCTCGTCCGCCGCGCCGCGGCGCAGCACCACCGCGCCCGCGCCGTCGCCGAAGATCGGCGCCGTCCCGCGGTCCCGCTGGTTGACCAGCGTGGTGAAGGCCTCCGAGCCGATGAACAGCACGCTGTCGGCGGACCCCGAGGCGATCAGACCGGCCGAGGTGGCCAGCCCGTAGAGGAACCCGCTGCACGCCGAGGTGAGGTCGAAGGCCGCCACCGTGCCCATGCCGAGCCGGGACGCGACCTCCGGCGCCACCGCCGGGCAGAGCCGGTCGGGCGAGGTGGTCGCCACGACCACCGCGTCCACCCCGCTCACCCCGGCGGAGCGCAGCGCCCGGGCCCCGGCCTCCACGGCCAGGGTGCCGGTCGACAGGCCGTCCGAGACGACCCTGCGCTCGCTGATCCCGGTCCGCGTCCTGATCCACTCGTCGTTCGTGTCGAGCGTCGCGGACAGGTCGTCGTTCGTGACCACCCTGGGAGGGAGAAATCCCCCGATACCCGAGAGCACCACCGCCATGTGAATTTCCCCCCTGCTGGCCGCCATCCACTGTCTGACCTGGCGTCCAACCACCCTCGCCCAGCGCTCCGAGGCGCGGCAATTGGCCTTTCGTACACGTACGGATCTGGCTGTACCAAAGGCCAATTGACCCTTTTCGGGGCCGGTGGAAGCGTCGCGAAGATGGGCATCACGACGTCTTCGGACACCACGATTTCCGCTGAGCTGGCACGGCTGCTCCCCGCCGGGCGGGTGATCGCCGACCGGGACACCCGGGCCTCCTACGCGCACGACGAGGCGGCGGGCGCCCCCTTCGGCCTGCCCGCCGCCGTCGTGCGCCCCCGCGCCACCGCCGAGGTCGCCGCGGTGGTCGCGCACTGCGCCGCGCGGGGGGTCCCGGTGGTCGCGCGCGGCGCGGGCACCGGCCTCTCCGGCGGCGCCAACGCCATCGAGGGCTGCGTCGTCGTCTCGTTCACCGCGATGGACACGATCCTGCGCGTCGATCCCGGCGAACGCCTCGCCGTCGTACAGCCCGGTGTGGTCAACGACCACCTGCGCGCGGCCTGCGCCGAGCAGGGGCTCTGGTATCCGCCCGACCCCGCCAGCGCCCCGTGGTCCACGATCGGCGGGAACGTCGCCACCAACGCGGGCGGGCTGTGCTGTGTGAAGTACGGGGTGACCCGGGACTACGTCCTCGGGCTGGAGGCCGTCACCGGCCGGGGCGAGACCGTGCGGCTGGGCCGGCAGACCGCCAAGGGCACCGCGGGCTACGAGCTGGCGGGCCTGATGGTGGGCTCGGAAGGCACCCTGGGCCTGGTCACCGAGGTCACCCTGCGGCTGCGCGGCGCCCGGGCCCCGGAGCGGACCGTCGTCGGCTACTTCGACGACCTGCCCGGCGCGGGGCGGGCCGTCGCCCGCGTGGTGGCCTCCGGCGTGGTGCCGAGCGCCCTCGAACTCGTCGACGCCTACTGCCTGCGCGCCGTCGACGACTGGAAGAACATGGGCCTCACCGAGGTCGGGAACGTGCTGCTGCTCGCCCGCTGCGACGCCCCCGGAGAGGCCGGGGAGCAGGAGGCCGACACGGTCCTGAGCTGCTTCGAGGGCGCGGGCGCGACCTGGAGCGCCCGGTCGGCCGACGCCGCCGAGGCGGACGCGCTCTTCGCCGCGCGCCGGCTGGTCTACCCGGCGCTGGAGCGGCTGGGCCTGGTGCTCAGCGAGGACATCTGCGTACCGCGGATGCGGGTGCCGCAGATGCTCGCGCACCTGGAGCGCATCGCCCGGCAGCACGATGTGCACATCGCGAGCCTGGCCCACGCGGGCGACGGCAATCTGCACCCGATGATGGTCGTGCCCCGGGGGGACGGGGCCGCCCTGGCCCGGGGGCGCGAGGTGTTCGAGGAGGTCGTCGGCCAGGCGATCGACCTGGGCGGCACCGTCACCGGGGAACACGGGGTGGGGCTGCTCAAGATGCGCGGTCTGACGCGGGAGCTGGGTCCCGCCGTGCTCGGCCTGCACCGCGGGCTGAAGAGCGTGTTCGACCCCGCCGGGATCTTCAACCCGGGCAAGGTCTTCACCGCCTGAGCCTCCTGTGCACGTGGGTGCCAGACCTGAAGATGCCACCCCAAACGCTTGGCCTGACGAGGGGAGCGCTGCAAGATTTCAGCCAGAGGGAACGCGGCCGACGTACGGACCACGAACGCGGGAACTCTGCCGAAACTGCCAACAGGGGGAAAAGAAATGAAGCTCCGGATCAGTACCGCCGCCGCGCTCTCCGCCATTGTCGCCGTCCTCGCGCTGGGCACCGCCCAATCCGCCGCGGCGGACGTCACCGCGCATTCCGCGCAGCAGGCCGCGACCACCGCGCCGGTCGTGCAGAGCAGCCTCAACTGGGACTGACCGGAGCCACGGGGAAAGAAAAGCCGACGGAAACGATGCGGGGAAACAGCGAATGAACGTCTTGGTGTGCCGATGGGACCGGATAACCCTGCAGGCGCTGCTTGAGCGCGGGGCCCGGGTGACCCTGGTCTACGACGAGTGGGAAGCGGCCAACCGGGCCATCGATCCGGAGCTGGTGGCCCGCGTGGACCGGCGCTATGTGATCCGCAGTTTCGACGCGCTCGACGAGATGGCTCAGCTCGCGGTGGACATCCGCTCCTCGGGCGTGAAGATCGACCGGGTGCTCAGCCTCTCCGAGTTCAGCCAGTTCAGCGCCGCGTACCTGGCGACGCTGCTCGGCCTGGAGCAGCCCGCCATCGAGAAGTCGGTCCTCATGCGGGACAAGCGGGCCATGAAGGACCGCGCCCGGGAGGCCGGGATCACCTGCGCCCGGTACGTCTCGCTCTCCACCGCCGACGTCGAGGGCTCGGTCCGCCGGGTCGAGGACGAGCTCGGCTTCCCGGTCATCGTGAAGCCCGCCGCCGGACTCGGTTCCGTGGACACCTCCAAGGTCACCGGGCCCGAGGAGCTCGCCGCGATCCTGCGGTCGGCCGGGCAGGAGACCATCGCCCAGTTCCTCCTGGCCGAGGAGCCGATCGACGGCGACGAATACCACGTCGACGCCGTCTGGGAGGGCGGCCGGGCCCAGGTCCTCGGCGTCAGCCGGTACCTGCGCCCCCGCATGCTGGTGGAGACGCCGGGCCGGGACAACGGCTCGATCCTGCTGCCGCGGGAGCGCGAGAGCGCCCTGTACGAGGAGATCGAGGAGCTGCACCGGCGCATCAACGACGCGTTCGGCATCTCGGACGACATCACCCACCTCGAACTCTTCCGCCGCGCGGACGGCCGGCTGTGGTTCTCCGAGATCGCCACCCGGTTCGCGGGCGGCGCGATCCCCGAGAGCTTCGGCGGCGCCCTCGGTGCGGACCTGCGCGAGCTGTGGGTCGAGGCGATCATGGGCCGGGGACACGAGCCGCTCGAGCTCCAGGAGCCGCCGTACCCGTACGTCGGCTGGATCAACCTCGCCCCGGACGCGCCCGGCACCATCGTCGCGGAGCCCTCCGACGAGCTGATCTCCCGCTTCCCGTACGTGCTGAACACCATCCGGACGCGTCACGTCGGCTCCGAGATCGGCGACCTGCACCCCTCCGTGTGGTGCACGCTGCTGGTCATCGGCGCGGACAGCGAGGAGCAGTTCCGGGAGCGGGCCGCCGAGCTGGAGTCCGCGCTGCTGCCCGCCTTCGAGATGGCCGAGTGACGCCGTGACCACCTCCACGGTGACCGCGGCCGGCACCGCCGGGGCCACGGCGCCGGGCCTCGGCTTCGGCGTCCACTTCACCGCGCACATGGTGGTGTCCCGCTGGACACCCGCCGAGGGGTGGGCGCCGCTGGAGCTCGCCCCGCACGGTCCTCTGAGCCTGTCCCCGGCCGCCATGGCCCTGCACTACGGCCAGGCCGTCTTCGAGGGGCTCAAGGCCTATCCGGCCGCGGACGGTTCGCTCGCGCTGTTCCGCCCGCACGTCAACGCGGACCGGTTCGGGCGCAGCGCCCGGCGCCTGGCCATGCCCGAGCTGCCCGCCGAGATGTTCCTGGACGCCTGCGAGCGCGTGGTCCGCGCCGATGCCGGGGAGGTGCCCCGGGGCCATGGACAGAGCCTCTACCTGCGGCCCTTCATGGTCGCGGTCGAGCCGAGCCTGGGCGTACGGCCCGCGCAGGAGTACCTGTTCGCGGTCATCGCCTCGCCCGTCGACTACTTCTTCGCGGGCGGCTACCAGGCCATCGACGTCTGGTGCGCCACCGACCAGATCCGCGCCGCACCCGGCGGTACCGGAGCGGCCAAGTGCGCGGGCAATTACGCCGGGAGCCTCTCCGCGAAGGCGCAGGCGCTGGCGAACGGCTGCCACGAAGTGCTGTGGCTGGACGCGGCGGAGCACCGCTGGGTCGAGGAGCTCGGGGCCATGAACTTCTTCTGCGTCGGACGCGGTGAGAATGGCGTGGACGAGCTGATCACCCCCGGCCTGTCGGGCACCATCCTGGCCGGGAACACCCGCGACAGCCTGCTCACGCTCGCGGCCGGTCTCGGCATCGAGGTGGCCCAGCGCCCGGTGTCGGTCGACGAACTCACCGCGGGGGACGGGCGGATCACCGAGGCGTTCGCCTGCGGCACCGCCGCCTCCGTCGTGCCGATCGGCGCGGTGACGGCCGGATCGGGGCGCGCCCTGATCGGAGACGGACTGCCCGGAAAGGTCACCACCCGGCTGCGGGACGAGCTGGCCGCCATTCAGTACCGGCAGCAGGCCGACCCCTACGGCTGGATGCACGCAGTGGAGTTGAATTAGACATCGCCGACCACAGAGGCCGGCGTCTTCGGGAATTCCCGAGGACGCCGGCCTCTTCGGCATTCCCTGTCGCTTTCCTGTTCCTTTCATGTCCCTTTCCTGTTCCTTCCGGAGCCGCGCAGCAAACTGCCAGGCATGCTCGCGCCAGCCAAATCCAGAGCTTTTCCGGTCACCGGTGGACCAGAATGGAGTCACCGAAAGACAGCGGCACTCGGCGGAGGTTTCCGAACCGGGAAAAACGCCCTGTCCGCGACGGCCCGTCCCCTTCCCGGACGTGTGCCTCACCCAAGGGGGAAATTACATTGGCTACGCCCACGTACACGCACGGCGGATGGCGTCCCTCCGACGACCGGTTCCTGGAGATCGTCGGCCAGCCGCTGTTCCGGACCCTGGTCGACCTCCAGGACCTGACGACCACCGAGACCGCCCTGTTCTGGAGCGAGCGCGGTGTCAAGTCCGTCCACCTGCCGATCACCACCAACACCATCTCCAGCCCCATGGGCCTCGGCAGTGACTCGCTGCCGGTGGAGATCGACCTGTTCGGTCAGCGCACCTTCCTCGCCGACTCCATGCAGTTCATGCTCGAGTACGGCTGCCGCCTCAGCCCCTCGGGCAGCTGGTACCTGATGCCGAGCTTCCGCGGCGAGGACGCCGACGAGACGCACCTCAACCAGTTCTTCCACAGCGAGGCCGAGCTCCCGGGCGGGCTCGACGAGTGCATCGACGCCGTCAACGACTACATGCGCCGCCTCGCGCAGGCGGTCCTCGACCGGTACGCCGACGACGTCGAGGCCATCGCGGGCACCACCGAGCACCTGCGCCAGATGGCCGGCCTGGAGACCTTCCCGCGGATCACCTTCGAGGAGGCCGTCGCCCACCTCGGTGACGACGCGGAGGCCGTGGAGCACCACAACGGCTGGCGCACCCTGTCCCGTCACGGCGAGCGCCGCCTGCTCAACGAGATCAGCCCGATCCTGTGGGTCACCCACTACGACCACCTGTCGGTGCCCTTCTACCAGGCGTACGGCGACGAAGAGGGCCGCACGGCGCTCAACGGCGACCTGCTCTTCGGCATCGGCGAGACCGTCGGCTGCGGCGAGCGCCACATCGACGGCGAGACGACCCGCAAGGCCCTCGCCCACCACGAGGTCCCCGAGGAGGAGTACGCCTGGTACGTCCGCATGAAGGACACGCACCCGCAGCACACCTCCGGCTTCGGCCTGGGCATCGAGCGCTGGCTGATGTGGGTCCTCCAGCAGAAGGACATCCGCGAGCTCCAGCTGGCCCCGCGCCTCAACGGTGTCTCCCTTACTCCGTGACGCTCTTCGCCGGGCCCTGCGCCCCAGGGCCCGGCGAGCCGCTCCCTCCCACTGGACTGACCATGCCCTTGCCCCCCAGCAGTACGCCCTCCCCGGCCGAGGACAGGCTGGTCCGGCGCGAGTACGGCCCCGAGGGCCACTACGTACTCACCAGCCGGGCCCTGGAGCGGCTGCGGGATTCGCAGCTGCGGATCGAACCGCTGCTCCGCTCGGTCTCCGTACGCCGCACGCACCTGCCCGTGCTCGTCCCCCCGCCGCTCACCCACCCCGTGCGCGAGTGGCTGAACCCCGAGCTGCGCAAGGTCGTGCTCACCGCACACGGCTCGGACCAGCCCAAGGGCTGGTACCCCACGGCGGGGCTCTGCCTGCGCGGGCTTCCGCTCGTCGCCAAGCAGCGCTTCAGCTGGCGTGACCTGCCGGTCGGCTACTGGACCGGCGGACCCGCCGTCGCGCCGGTCGCGGGAGCGGGGCCGGACGCCGAGGACCTGGTGTGCGTGGACGGGCTGCTCGCCGAGCGGCAGGACCGGCGCGCCGATCTGGTGGAGCTGATCGGACGCGTCCTGACCGCCCTGGACGTCCCGGCCGAGCCCGCCCGGGAGACCTGGGCCCTCAAGGGGAGCGACGGCAACGGCACGGCGCTGGTCTGGCGGCACGACGGGCGGGTGACCGCCTCCCTGGAGCAGCTGCCCGAGGCGGCCGCCAAGCAGTACAGCGCCTGCTACATGGACGCCGAGAACCGGCTCCAGACCCTCGCCGTCTCCTTCTTCCACATCAGTCAGTACGCGCTGCTGCGCGGCACGGAGGTGACCGGCCGATGACCGCCGAACGATGGGCGGGGGATGCCGCGGCACTCCAGCGCTCCCACATCATCAACGCCAAGTACCCCGTGTCCGGCGCCAGCGGCTGGCTGCCGCACGGCTACGAGCTCTGCTCCCACGTCGTCGAAACCTTCCGGCGGCTCTTCGCCGAGGCCGGATACGAGGAGCTGGGGCTCCCCTCCGCGGTGCCGCTGGAGGCCCTGGAGCGCCAGGCCGGTTCCATCAAGAGCTTCCTGGACCGGATCTACGTCCTGCACGGCGCGGACGGCGACACCGCGCCGCACGCGCTCGCTTCGACCATCGAGGCACAGATCTGCACGGTGATGGCGCAGTGGCTGGACGAGGGCCGCACGCCGCCGTTCCGGGTCACCTCGGTCCGTACGGTGGGCCGCCACGAGGGCCACGGCATGCGCCCGTTGTGGATGGAACGGTTCGTCTGGCCCTTCTTCGAGGCACAGGCCGCCTTCGTGGACGAGGCCGACTCGGACGTCGACTTCATGCTGCACGGTCCGGGGCGGGTGTGTTCGGCCATCGGCCTGCCCACCGTCGCCGTGGAGCGGCTCCAGGCCCCCGACTACGGGCGGGCCTACGCCGACCGCCGCCACGAACTCGTCACCCTGCTGCCCGAGGGCACGTCCACCACGCTGACCTCGGTGTACGAGCTCGGCACCCGGTTCAGCGACACGTTCGGCGTCCGCAGCGAGGGCACCGCCCTGTCCATGCTCAACTTCGGCTTCTCGGCCCGGCTGGTGCTGGCGCTGCTCGTGCACTCGCACGCCGAGGCCGACAAGCCGGTCTACCACCCCTCCGTGGCCCCCGTGCAGCTCGCGGTCGTTCCCTCCCTGCGCGAAGGAGCGGAGCGGGCGCACGCGCTGGCCGAGGAGCTCAGGGCGCGCGGGGTGCGCGCCACGGTCTTCGACGACCGCCGGGGCCACGCCGCCCGGGTCGCCGGGGCCAGGACCCACGGAGCGCCGCTCTTCCTCACCGTCCGGGGCGAAGGCGCCGACACGGTGCTGCTCCTCGGCGAGGACGCGGACACCGGGAAGCCGGTCGTCGAGGACGGGCTGGCCGCGCGGGTCGAGGCCGAACTCGCCGCGCTGGGAGCCGAATTGCTGCGCACGCGGGAGCGGGACCACCGCGCCCGGGTGCGCGATCTGGCCGGCTTCCCCACCCGGGCGGACCTCGACGGCATTCCGGCGGCGGCGCGGCTGCCGCTCTGCACGGCGGACGCGTGCGTGTCGTACGCCCTGGAGCAGGACGTGCTCGACGTGATCGGTCGCCCGCGCGGTGCCTACGCGCTCGGCGCGGACGGTGCCGAGGGTGCCGACGGCGCCGCGGGCGCGGCGGCGGCGACGCGGCCGTGCGCGCACTGCGGGACGCCCACCGGGTCCGCGGTGCTGCTGGGCCGCAAGTTCCGCGGCGAGAAGTGACCGCCGCCCGCGCCGCCCGCGCCGCCCGTCGTACCCACGCGTGCTCACGCCTTCCCCAGGAGTAGCGAGATGACCCGGTTCCCCGAAGAGTCCGTGACGACCGAACGGCTCGTCCTGCGCCCCTTCACCCCGCGGGACGCCCCGGCCGTGCAGGCCGCCTGCGACGACGAACTGACCCAGCGGTGGCTGCCGCTGCCGCGCCCGTACACCCTCGACCACGCCCGGTGGTGGTGCGCCGAGGGCGCCCCCGCGTCCCTGCTCTCCGGCGACGGGGTGCAGTTCGCCGCCGAGGACCGCGAGAGCGGCGAACTCGTCGGGTGCTTCGGCCTCAAGTCCACCCACTGGGCCGAGTCCACCACCGAGATCGGCTACTGGGTCGCCCCCACCGCCCGCGGCCGCGGCTTCGCCGCCGAGGCCGTGCGCGCCGTGGCGGCCTGGGCGTTCGCGGTCACCGCGGTACGCCGGATCACGCTCCTCGCGGCCACCGGCAACCTCGCCTCCCAACGCGTCGCCGAAAAGGCCGGGTTCGTGTCCGAAGGAGTCCTGCGCAGCGCCCTGACCACGCACGACGGGCGGGTCGACGCCGCCGTGTACGGGCTGATCCCCACCGACCTCACCCCGGCCGGGCTCGGACACGTACGCGAGGAGGCCCACGCGCTGCTGACGGCCGGGCCCGCGCTGATCAGCTCCCACGAGCACACCGGCGCCGAGCTGGTCTACCACCGCGAGGACTCCCACCACACCTACCGCCAGTCGGTGGACGAGCTGATGGCCCTGCTCACCTCCGTCGGCGCCGCGCTGCCGTCCGGGCCGCCCGCGGTCACCGGCGCCCTGGTGCTGCCGATGCCGTACTACCGCAGGTTCAAGCCCACCGGTACGCCCGTCGGCCCCGAAGCGTGCAGCCGCGTGATCCGGGAGCGCAACATCGAGCTGCTCGACGACTGCGCCCGGTTCCGCAAGGACCACCCGGCCTCCGCCGGGCTGCCGATGACCGCCCTGATGGCCGATCCCTTCCGCTCGGCCGAGGACTTCGCCGCCGATTACGAGGCCCGTACGGACGAGGTGTTCGCGCTCAAGTGGCACCCGCCGGCTGCCGAGACGCCGCTCGCCGAGTACGTCGACCGCGGCTACCTCGACCTGGCCGCGCGCTGGAACGTCCCGACGGTGCTGCACTGCTCCCCCGAGGGGCGGCTCGGTGACCTCCGGGAGATCGCGGACTCGGTCGTCGAGGCCGCCGTCCGCGCCGGCGCCCGGATCAGCATCGCCCACCTCGGCTTCCTCAACCCCGGCCTCGACGAGGTGCTGGCCCGGCCCGGCGTGTACGCCGACCTCGGGCCCTGGGAAGCCGTCTGCGAACGCACCGTGGGCGACCCCGGGCCCACCGGCTCCGACGCGCGGCTGGCCGAGCTGATCGGCCGGTACGGGCAGCGGCTGATGTTCTCCCTGGACACGCCCTGGCACCTCCAGCCCTGGGACGACGGCCGGGTGCTGGGCGCGGAGATCCCCGACGCCGTCGACCGCATCCTCAGCTCGCTCAGGCTCTCCGGGTCGCAGGCCCACGCGCTGCTGTCCGGCAACGCCCTGCGCTTCCTGTTCGGCGCGTCATGACCGGTGACCGGCCCGGCGGCGCGGCCGGGAGCACGCCGCCGCCCCGGCTGCGGCCCGGCGCGGTCGTCGGCGTGGCCGCGACCAGCGCGTGGGCCGCGGGCCGCTTCCCCGAACGCACCCGGCGGGCCGTGGACGCGCTGGAGCGGGAGCTGGGCTGCACGGTCCGGCTCGCGCCGGAGGGCCGGTACGCGGGATCGATCGCGGGCACCGGGCGCGAGCGCGCCCGCGCGCTGATCGAGCTATTCGCGGACCCGGAGGTCGAGGCCGTGTTCACGACCATCGGCGGCAACAACTCCAACGACCTGCTGGAGCACCTCGACCCGCTGGCCGACCTGCCGCCGAAGATCCTCGTCGGCTACAGCGACAACACCGCCCTGCTGCTGGGCTACCAGGCCCTGACCGGTGCCACCGTCTTCTACGGACCCGCGCTGCTCCCGCAGTTCGGCGAGTGGCCCCGGCCGTTCGCCGAGACCACCGGCCCTCTGCGCGACACCCTGATGACCGGGGCCGGCGGGGCCTGGCCGCTGCCCGGCTGGTGGACCGAGCCCGGCGGCGACTGGGCGGGCGCGGACCGGGAGGCACGCCCCCGGCACACCGGAGGTCCGTACGTCCTGCGACCCGGCCGGGGCGAGGGCGTGCTGTTCGGCGGCAACGTCCCCACCCTCGGGGTGCTCGCGGGCACGCGCTGGCTGCGGCCTCCCGACGGGCCGACCGTGCTGTGCCTGGAGGGCACGGCGGACGGTGCGTCCGTGCCCGCGTTCCAGCGCAGCCTCACCCAGCTGCGGCAGCTGGGGATCGCGGAGCGGGCGACGGCGGTGCTCGTCGGCCGGACCCCCGGGAGCGCGCACGACCCCGAGCGGGACGCGGCGTTCCACCGGATCCTGCTGGACGCCTTCCCCGGGGACGTGGCCCTCGTGACGGACCTGCCGTTCGGCCACACCGACCCGATCCTCACCGTCCCGCTCGGCGCCCGGGCGAGCGTCGTGGCGGAAGCCGGCCGCGCTCCCGTCGTACGGGTCCTGGACGCCCCCGTGCGCTGAGCGCGCCCCCCCACCGAACTGGACAGCACACGAGAGAAGGGGAACAGCCATGGACACGAGAGAGCAGGCGGACCGTACGGACCGCACGGACCGCCCGACGGACCGGCGGCCCGCACGCCCGGCCGGGACCGGTGCCCCCGTCGCCACACTGGCCTACCTGGGTACGGGCCACGTCGACCCGCAGCGGCTCGGCGCCGCGCTCGGCCGGGTGGCCCGGCGCCACCCGGAGCTCCGGGCGGGCGGCGTCGAGACGATCGAGGTGCCGGGGGACGGCTGGGGGGCGGTGGACCACGCCCTGAAGCTGGTCGAGGCCCGCGGCGCCCGCCGTTCGGCCCCGGCGGACGGCGCCCTGCTCAGGGCGGCGCTCCACCAGTGGCCGAACGGCACCCTGCTGATCGTGGAGGCCCCCGGCGCGGCCGTGGACGGCGCCGCGCTGCCCGTGCTGGAACGGGAGATCGAGCGGGCGTACGCGCAGGAGTCCGCTCGGGAGGACGCTCCCGAGAACACCGCCGCCGCGCACCGCGCCGCCCGCGAGCGGGTGCGGGAGGGCCTCGACCTCGCCACCCTCGGCGCCGAGTGGATCACCTACCTCGACTCCGCGCCCCCCGTCGACTGGCCCGTACGGGACGCCCTCCCGGCGGACGGCCCGGCGCCGCGGCTGCGGGTGCCCGTCGAGCGGCGGGTGCTCGACGCGCTCGTGCGGCGCGCGGGGTCACCGGGCACCACCCCGGCGCTGGCCCTCTTCGCGGTGTACGGGCTGGCCCTGGCCCGGTACACGGGACAGCGGGACTTCCGCGTCGGGCTGCGGGTGCCCGGGCGGGCCGAGCTCTGGCAGTGGTCCGTGGTGGCCCACCTGGCGGACGTCCTCCCGGTGCGCGTCCGCGCGGTGGCCGACGCCGGTCCCCCGGCGTCGTACCGGGACGTCCTGCGGTCCGCCGACTTCGCCCTGCTGCGGCAGTGGGCCGCGCCCCGGCACCCCGAGGAGATCCGGACCGTCTTCACCGACCGGCCCCTCTGCGCCTCGCGCACGCTGTCGCTCGGGGACGCCGAGCTCGCCCCCGCCCACGTCCCGCGCCACTCCAACGACAGCGACCTGACCGTCGAACTGCTGGACCCGGCCCGCCCCGACGGCCGCCTGGACCTCGTCCTCACCTCGGACCCGGCCGTACTCGGCCCGGACGCACTGCGCGCGTTCGGCGACGTACTGCTGCGCACCGCGCACGAACTCGCCGACGGACCCGCCGACGAAACCGCCGAGGAAACCGCCGACGAAACCGCCTCCGCACCCGCTCACGAGCCCGCCCCAGAAGGCCAGTAGATGACCACTCAGACCGCGCCCGCCCGGCCGCCGCGGAGCGACGCCGTCGACCCGGCGGAGATCCTGGACCCCGAGGTGGCCCTGGACCCGGCGCCCTTCTTCGCCCGGCTGCGGGCGTTCGAACCGGTGCACTGGAACGAGCCGACCCGCAGCTGGTACGTCACCCGGCACGCCGACGTCGAGGCCCTGCTCATGGAGTCCGCGCTGGGCGCCAGGGACAAGACCGAGATGCTGGCCGCGATGACCGGGGACATGCGCGCGGCCTTCGCGCCGGTCGAGCGCTTCCTGGGCAAGTGGCTGGTCTTCGCGGACCCGCCGTACCAGCTCAAGGCCCGCAAGGCCCTCCAGCGGGCCTTCACCCCGCGCAGCCTGGAACCGTTCACCGAGACGGTCAGGGCCCACGCGGAGGCCGCCGTCGGCGCGCTGTCCCCGGGCGAGCAGGACCTCTTCCAGCAGGTCGCCCGCCCGTACGCGCTCAGCGCCATCTGCGCCTTCCTCGGCGTGCTCGACGAGGAGCGGGAGGACGTCCTGCGCTGGTCGGACGCGCTCATCGCGTACCTGAGCATGCCGGTCCTGGAGAAGGGCGTCGCGCTGGCCGCCGGCGCTGCCGTCCGGGACCTGACCCGGTACGTCACCGGGACCGTGCTGCCGCGCGGCGCCGGGCCGATGGCCGCGCTGCTCGGCTCCCTGTACGCGGACGGATCGCTGGACGACGAGGAAGTCACCGCGCTGTTCGCGCAGTTGCTGACCGGTGGCGCCGAGCCGGTGAGCACCACGGTCGCGGTCGGCATGAGCCATCTGCTCGCCGCTCCGGCCCAGCACGCCGCGCTGCGGGACGGGTCCGTCCCGTACGCCGCGGCCGTGGACGAGGCCGTGCGCCTCGCCTCGCCCTTCCACTTCGCCCCGCGCACCGCGCTGCGGGACTTCGAGTACGGCGGGCACCGCATCGCCAAGGGCCAGCGGGTCGTGCTGGTGCTCGCGGCGGCCAACCGGGACCCCGAGGTGTTCCCCGACCCCGACCGCTTCGACATCCGCCGCGCCGACGGCCGGCACATCGCGTTCGGGCGCGGCGGTCACTTCTGCCTGGGCGCGGCTCTGGCCCGGATCGAGGTCGAGGCACTGTTCCGCGCCCTGGACAGCCGTCATCCGGGGCTCCTGCCCGGGTCGCCGCCCCTCGTGCGCGAACCGGCCTTCGGTGTCACCTCCGTCTCCGCGATCCCCTGCCTTGTCTGAACCCCAGCCCGCTGTCCCGTACTTGCTCCGCAAGCTCGCTCGCCCGAGGTGAACCCGTGCACTCCCAGCAGATCCGCTCCACCTTCCTGGACTTCTTCACCGACCGTGACCACCAACTGGTCCGCTCCAGCCCGCTCGTCCCCGACGACCCCACGCTGCTGCTCGCCAACGCGGGGATGAACCAGTTCAAGCCGTACTACCTCGGCGAGGTCCCGCCGCCGTTCCCGCGCGCGGTCTCGGTGCAGAAGTGCGCCCGTACCTCCGACATCGAGAACGTGGGCCGCACCAGCCGCCACGGCACGTTCTTCGAGATGCTCGGCAACTTCTCCTTCGGCGACTACTTCAAGGCCGACACGATCGCGTACGCGTACGAGCTGGTCACCAAGGGATACGGACTCGACCCCGAGCGGCTCTGGGCCACCGTCTACCTGGACGACGACGAGTCGATCCGCTGCTGGGAGCGGATCGGCATACCGTCCTCGCGCATCCAGCGGCTCGGCAAGGAGGACAACTTCTGGTCGATGGGCGTGCCCGGCCCCTGCGGTCCCAACTCGGAGCTGTACTACGACCGGGGTCCGGCGTTCGGCGTCGAGGGCGGCCCGGCCGTCAACGACGAGCGCTACATGGAGATCTGGAACCTGGTCTTCATGCAGTTCGGGCGGGGCGAGGGCGACGGGAAGACGGACTACCCGATCCTCGGCGAGCTGCCGATGAAGGGCATCGACACCGGGATGGGCCTGGAGCGGCTCGCGGTGATCCTCCAGGGCGTGGAGAACGTCTGCCAGACCGACCTGCTGGCCCCGACCCTGCACACGGTGCAGGAGCTGGCGTCCCGCCCGTACCCGGGCAGCGGCGCCGAGAAGGTGTCCTTCCAGGTGGTCACCGAGCACGCCCGCGCCATGGCCTTCCTCATCGCCGACGGAGTGCTGCCCTCCAACGAGGGGCGCGGCTACGTCCTGCGCCGTCTGATGCGGCGTGCGGTGCGGCACGGGCGGCTGCTGGGCATCGACGGCCCGCTGCTGCCCGCCGTGACCGGGAGCGTCATCACCCACCTCGGCCCGTCCTGGCCCGAGCTGACCGAACAGGCGGGGCTGATCGAGCAGATCGTCCGCGCCGAGGAGGAGTCCTTCGGCCGCACCCTGCGCCAGGGCGCCAAGCTGCTGGACGCGGCCGTGCTGCGGGCCCGGGAGAGCAAGGCCGAGGCCCTGTCCGGCGAGACGGCCTTCGAACTGCACGACACCTTCGGCTTCCCGGTCGAGCTGACCGTGGAGGCGGCGCACGACGCGGGCCTGACCGTCGACGAGGACCGGTTCGCCGTGCTCCTCGCCGAGCAGCAGCAGCGGGCCAAGAGCGGCGGCAAGACCAGGACGGCGGCCGCGCTGCGTCGGCTGGAGGCCTACCGGGAGCTGTCGGCCCGGCACGGACGCACGGACTTCGTCGGGTACGAGAGCCTCACGGCCGAGACCGCGGTCCTCGGGCTGCTCGACGGCGGCCGCACGATCGAGGCGGCCGGCGAGGGCAGCGAGATCGAACTGGTCCTCGAGCGCACGCCGTTCTACGCGGAGGGCGGCGGGCAGGTCGGTGACACCGGCTCGCTGCGCACCGCGGGCGGCGCCGTACTGGAGATCACGGACACCCGCCGGGGCCTGCCCGGGTTCCACGTGCACACCGCGCGCGTCATCGCGGGCGAGCTGCGCGCCGGGGACCTGGCGGAGGCCGAGGTGGACGGGGTGCGCCGGGCGGCCGTGGCCCGCTCGCACTCGGCCACCCACGTGCTGCACGCGGTGGTCCGCGAACTGCTGGGCCCGCACGCGGCGCAGCACGGGTCGCTGGTGGACGACGGCCGGCTGCGCTTCGACTTCGTGAACTTCTCGGCGCTCTCGGAAGGGCAGCTCGAGGAGATCGAGCAGCGGGTCAACAGCCGCCTGCTGGCCGACCCCGAGGTCCGGGTGTGGCACGCGGACCGCGCCGAGGCCGAACAGGCGGGGGCGCTGGCGCTGTTCGGGGAGAAGTACGAGGACACGGTGCGCATCGTCGACATCGGCGACTTCTCGCGCGAGCTCTGCGGCGGCACCCATGTCGCGCACGGGTCCCAGGTGGGCGCGGTGCGCATCATCGGGGAGTCCTCGGTGGGCGCCAACCTGCGCCGCATCGAGGCGTACACGGGCCGGGAGGCGCTGCGGTCGGCGGATCACGAGCGGCGGTTGCTGCGCGAGCTGGCGGGTCTCCTCGGCAGCCGGCCCGACGAGGCGGTGGGCGCGCTGCACAAGCGGCTCGACCTGCTGGCCCACGCGCAGAGCGAGGTCGAGCGGCTGCGCGGGAACGAGCTGACCGCCAGGGCCGCGGTCCTCGCCGAGAAGGCCGAGGTGGTCCCGGGCGGCGTGCTGGTCATCGGGCGGGTGGACGACGTCACGGCCCAGGAGCTGCGTCAGCTGGCGTCGGCGGTGGCCCAGCGGATCGCCGCCGGGGTGGGGATCGTGGTCCTCGGCACCACCGACGGGGACAAGGCGATGCTCGCCGCGGCCCTGGGGGGTCAGCTGCGGGAGAGCGGCGTGGAGGCGCAGGAGGTCCTGACGGAGGCGGCCGCGGTGATCGGCGGCGGCGCCGGTGGCAAGGGGGCGCTGGCCAACGCGGGCGGCCGCAAGGCGGCCAGGCTCGGCGACGCCCTGCAGCTGGCCCGCGCCTCGGCGGCCACGATCCTGAGCGGGCGGTTCCAGTGAGCGCGGCCACGCTGCTGCCGGCCCCGGCAGGGGTCGGTGCGGGTGTGGGCGCGGGTGCGGGTGTGGCCCGGTGCCGGGTTTCGGCGGGCCGGCTCCTGCCGTCCGGTGCGGCGGGCTCCGCGCATGCGGGTGGCGGCCTCGACGTGCATGCCACGCTCGCCGCGCTGTTCCGGTCGTCCGGAGCACGGCACCGCTTCATTCCCCACGCCCCGGAGGGGCGCACGGACGAGGCCAGCGTCCTGCGGGGGCACCCCCTCGCCCAGGCCGCGAAGTCCCTCGTGCTGCGGGTCGCGCTGGGCAAGCGGCGGCGGCGGTACGTGCTCGCCGTCGTACCGGGGGACCGCAGGGTCGACCTGGCGGCCGTGGCCGATCTGCTCGGCGGTACGGAGGCTTCGTTCGCCGTGCGCGAGGTGGCCGAGCAGAAGACGGGCAGCGTCAGCGGGTCGATCGCGCCGTTCGTGCTCGGTTCGCCCGACCTGGAGGTGCTCGTCGACGAGGGGCTGACCGGCCACGACGAGATCTTCTTCAACACCGGGCGGCTCGACATGTCCGTGGCGCTCGACGTGTCCGACTACCTCGCGCTGGCCCGGCCGACGGTCGCCTCCATCGCGGAGCGGTGAGACGGGGCTGCCCGGTCCCGTACGGACCGGGCAGCGGTCGCGTGCGTTCGGCCGTCGGCGTCAGATCCAGCCGCGCTCGGCCGCGCGCACCCCGGCCTCGAACCGGCTGCCGGCCTCCAGCCGGGCCATGATGTCGGACATGAGCCGGCGCACGCTGCGGACGGAGAGCCCGAGGTGGCGGGCCGCCACCTCGTCCGTCATGCCCGAGGAGAGCAGCTGCAGCAGCGCCCGCTCCTGGGGGCTGAGCCCCTGATCGTCCCGCTGGTCCGAGGTGCCCAGCGGGCAGGCCGTGTCCCAGAACTTCTCGAAGAGCACGAGGATCGCGGCGATGACGCTGGGCTCCCGCAGGACCAGAGCGCCCTTACCGGACTCCTCGGGATCAATGGGCAGGACGGCGACCTCGCGGTCGATCACGATGATGCGCATCGGCAGCGCGGGGACGGTCCTGACCTCGCCGCCGAGTCCGGTGAGCCAGCGCGCGTATTGCTGCGTTGCCGAATGATTTCGGACACTGTCCAAATACACCGTACGAACGGTCACCCCGCGGGCCAGGATTTCCTCGTCCAGCGCCTTGCTGGCCTCCATCCCGTCGACGGAGAGTGAGGCCCGGGGAATGAGGGCCAGCACTTCTTTCTGCACATCGCGGGAGAGTTCCTCGATCCGGGTCCGGACCGAATCCAGCCCCGGCAGGTATTCGATTCCACCGCTCTGCCGGGTGCCCTGGGCGCTGTCGTAATCGACCATCAGCTCGGCCATTATGGAGCGGCCTTCGTCCAGCTTTCGCTGGCGTTCCAGCAGGTCCCTCTGCTGCGCCGATATCAGGGCGCCCAGGCCGATGTTCGGCTTGACCGCGGTGACCAGCCCGGGCTCGTCCCACGACGCCCTGACGAGCGCGGTCCTGGCCAGCTCGTCCAGGCCGGACCTGACCTCGCTCTCCTCTATGCGGAGTTCCTCCGCGAGTTCGCGAACGCTCCATCGCGGATGCCTGAGCATCGCCCGGTAGACCATTTCCGCATGCGGGTTCACACCCAGGCAGGTGAGCGAGGCCCTGGGTTCGAAATCGATACTCTGACTACTGCTGACCTGCACACTTTCCCCCGTCCGACACCTTCCTGCCAATCCGCTTCCTGCCATTGGACAGCAGCGTTCCGCGGGCCTGGATGGGCGATGCTTCTCTCATGTACGCAGTTGCCCTGACGGTCAGACGCACCTCCGGGAATGGCGCGGAGGCAAGCCCGAACGACATACATGCGGTGATGTCAGCCATAAGGCGTTTCGAGACCCGGGAAGGGAATCTCGAACATTCCTACGCCTCCGTCATGCCAGGCGGCTTCGATGCCGTTCTGTTCTTTAATTCAATTGATTCCCGGGAAGCACTTCGGCAGGCCCGGTCGATATGTCATACAGTCCTGGTCGAGAGCCCGGACTCCGAGGATTCTTGGCGAATCCGCTGTCATCCACAAGAGCTTCAACCTCCTGGACTCTAACCCCCCGGCCTTTGTGCCCGGGTCCGCCCCCTCGGGGGCCTTGCCCCGCCCCGGACGACGACCTGCCGAAGCGACGGCATCACCCTCCGTGAGCAGCACCGTCCGGATCCGCCCGCTCACCCGACGTGACGGGGTCACATCTTCGGACAGCAAAGTGCCAGTCCGCAAGTTGCCAGATGTTCCCTCTTGGTATCTGCAAAGCCCCGCGCGATCCTTGCCAAGCCGCTGGAATTGTCGATTCGCCTTCCATTCGCCGCGGCCGACGACCACCGGAATCGGTTGAAGAGCTCGCGGGCATTCGATCCGAAATCTTTGAAGAGAGGTTCCCTTTCATGCGATTTCTCGTGTGCCGCTGGGAGGCGGGTTCCATCGAGGCGCTGCTGGCGACGGGGGTGAAGGTCGTCCTGCTCGTCGATGAATGGGAAGCCGCCAACCGGCCCATCGACCCCGCGGTCGTCGAGCGCCTGGAGCGGTTCGTCGTCGTCGGCAGTTTCGAGGCGATGGACGAGCTCGCGACGCTCGCCACCGGCCTGCAGCTGGAAGGCCTGACCTTCGACCGGGTCGTCAGCACCTGTGAGCGCGGCCAGTTCGGGGCGGCGTACCTCGCCACCCTGCTGGGCCTGCGGCAGCCGACGATCACCCAGAGCGTCCGGGTGCGGGACAAGCGCGCGATGAAGAGCGCGGTGGCGGCGGCCGGAGTGCGGGCGGCCCGCTTCACGACCGTCCCCTCCGGGGATCCGGCGGCAGCGGCCGCTCACGTCGCGCGGGAGATCGGGTTCCCGGCCGTGGTCAAGCCGGTCGCGGGCATGGGTACGACCACCACGGCGCGGGTGGAGACGGCCGAGGAGCTGGCGCTCTGGCTGGTCGAGAACGCGGCCGCCGGGACCCTGATGGCCGAGGAGATGATCCGCGGCGAGGAGTTCCACGTCGATGCCGTGTGGGTCGACGGCGAGCTCTGGGAGCTCGGTGTCAGCCGCTACCTGCGGCCCCGGATCGAGGTCGACAAGCCCGGCCACCTGAACGGCGCGGTGCTGCTGCCGCGCGCGGAGGAAGCCGAACTCTACGCCGCTGTCGAAGAGTTGCACCGCCGCGTCAACGCGGCCCTGGACATCACCGACGGCATCACGCACACCGAGCTGTTCCGGTCCGCCGACGGGACCCTGTGGTTCTCCGAGATCGCCACGCGCCCCGGCGGCGGCGGGGTGACGCACGCGTTCCGACCGCTCGGAGCCGACCTGCGCGAGATCTGGGCGGAATCCCTGACCACCCGTCGACGCGAGGCCGTGGCCCTGTCCGCGCCCCCGCTGCCCTACGTCGGATGGCTGCTGCTGGCTCCCGAGACGGGGGGCGTCATCACCCGCGAACCGAGCGACGAGGACATCGCCGCCGTTCCGTACGTCCTCGAGGTGGAGCGGCTCCGCCGGGTCGGCGACGCGATACAGCTCCATTCCGTGGCCGCCGCCCTGCTGGTGGTCCTCGGCGCCGACAGCGAAGAGGAGTTCGCCCGGCGTGCGATCGAGCTGGAATCCCTGCTCACCTACGAGACCACCCCCGTAGAACAGGCACGCACGTGACAGTCATCAAGGATTTCCGGGATTTGCCGTCCACCGCGAAGCGGCTGCTGTTTGCAAGCGGTATCAATTCGCTCGGGTCGGGTCTGGTGCTGCCGCTCCTGGTGATCTACCTCGTCCAGGGTCACGGGTTCGGCGTCTCCGTGGCCACCGGGGCGGTGGCGGTCACCTCGGTCACGGCCTTCCTCGGCGGTCTGCTCGCCGGCTGGGCCCTCGATGTGATCGGCCGCACCCGCACCATCCTCGCCGCCATGGTGGTCGCCGCGACGGGCACCTGCCTGTACGCGGTGGTCGCCGCACCCTGGCAAGCGCTGCTGGCCGCGGCGGTGTTCGGCCTGGGTGTGGGAGGCAACTCGGTCTGGCAGGCCCTGCTGGCCGAGTCGGTGGACGCGGACCGCCGCCCGGTCGTGTTCGGGCTCAACTTCGGCATCTCCAACGCCGCGCTGGGCATCGGCGGCGTCGTGGCGGGAAGCGTGGTCGTGGCCGACGACCTGTGGACGTTCCGCGCGCTCTACCTGTTCAACGGGCTCACCTTCGTGGCGGCCGGCTGGCTGATGGCCGCCGCGGCCAAGCGGATCCCGCCGCCGTCGAAGGGTGACCGGGACGAGGCCGGAGCCAAGGTCTCCTACCGCAGCGCGCTCCACAACGGGCCTCTCCTCGCGACCCTTCTGCTCACCTTCCTGATGTTCGCCATCGGCTACTCGCAGCTGGAGTCGGGCGTCCCGGCCGTGCTGGTGACGATCTCGGGCCTGCAGGCCTCCGACCTGGCCGTGATCTTCGTGGTGGACACGGTGTTCGCCGTGGTGGCCCAGGTCGCCCTGCTCTCCGTGATCAAGCGCCTGCCGCACCGGGTATCGCTGGCGATCGCGGCGCTGTCCTGGTCGGTGTTCTGGGGGCTGCTCCTGCTGGCTGCCCACGTTTCCTCGGAGACCGTGGTGATCGTGCTGGTGTGCGTCGGCGCGGCTCTCGCGTCCATCGGCGCGGCCTTCTACTCGGTGGTGGTGCCCACCCTGGTCAATGCCGCCGCCACCCAGGCCAACCGCGGCCGGGTCAACGCCCTTTACGGCATCGCCATCTCCGCCGGTTACACCCTGGGGCCCGCTCTGGCCGGGATGTTCACCGGACACGGGATGAGCCTGCTCTTCGTGGGCATCGCGCTGGCCGTGGGCGTCGTGGTGGCGGTGCTGGCCCAGGTGCTCAGGCTTCCCGCCACCGAGCGGGCGGGCGATGAGAGGACCGCCGAGGAGAAGACCGCCGAGGAGCCCGCCGCGGCGCCGGCCGCGGCCGGCGCGTAGTCCCCGCTCCGGCACGACGAACCTCTGCGGCCCGTTGTTTCACGTGAAACCGTGAAACAACGGGCCGCAGAGGTTTTCTGACGCGGGGTCCGATCAGGCGGAGGGCTCAGGCGCGGCGCTCCGGCCGCAGCAGGGTCGCGGCCAGGGCGACGGCCAGCAGGAGCAGCCCGGAGCCGATCCCGAAGGCCACGTGGTAGCCGCCGGTCAGGGCCTGCGCCGCGGTGTGTCCGGAGCGGGTGAGGGACTCGGTGCGCGAGGCCGCCAGGGTGGAGAGGACGGCGACGCCCACCGCCATGCCGATCTGCTGGGTCGTGTTGAACAGACCCGAGGCCAGGCCCGCGTCCTCGGCGCCGGCTCCCGACATCGCCAGCCCGGTCAGGGCCGGCAGGGCCAGGCCGAAGCCCGCCGCGAGGAGCATCACGGGCAGCAGGTCGGTGACGTAATCGGCGTGCACCGGCAGCCGGGTCAGCAGCAGCTGGCCGCCCAGCAGCAGGACGAGGCCGGTGATCAGGACCGTGCGTCCACCGAACCGGGAGATCAGCCGGGTCGAGACGCCGAGGGAGGTCACGCCGATCACGACGGCGGCCGGGAGCATCGCGAGCCCGGTGGCGGCGGCGCCGTAACCGAGGACCTTCTGGAGGTAGAGGGCGACCAGGATCTGGAAGGAGAAGAGCGCGGCGATCATCAGCATCTGGACCAGGTTGGCGCCGACCACGGTGCGGGACCGGAAGATCCGCAGCGGCATGAGCGGGGTACGGGCCTTGGCCTGCCGGACGGTGAACGCGGCGAGCAGGGCCAGGGAGAGCGCGCCCAGCCCGAGGGTGTGCGCGGAGGTCCAGCCGTACTGCTCGACCTTGACCACGGTGGAGATGCCGAGCATCAGACCCGCGGTCACCAGCACCGCACCGAGTACGTCGGCGCCCGCGCCGAGGCCCAGTCCACGGCCGGCCGGGAGGGCGGGCAGCGCCAGCAGCAGCGCGGCCAGGCCGATCGGCAGGTTGATGAAGAAGATCCAGTGCCAGTCGAGGGCGTCGGTGAGCACTCCGCCGAGCACCTGGCCGAGGGAGGCCCCGGCCGCGCCGGTGAAGGAGAAGACCGCGATGGCCCTGGCCCGCTCGCGGGGCTCGGTGAACAGGTTGATCAGGATGCCGAGGCTGACGGCGGAGGCCATCGCGCTGCCCACCCCCTGGAGGAAGCGGGCGGCGATCAGCAGTTCGGGGGAGCCCGCGAAGCCCGCCAGCAGGGAAGCGCCGGTGAAGACGGCGGTCCCGGCCAGGAACATCCGCTTGTGGCCGATGAGGTCCCCGAGCCGCCCGGCGAGCAGCAGCAGGCTGCCGAAGGCGATCAGGTAGGCATTCACCACCCAGCTGAGCCCGGCGGGGGAGAAGCCGAGGTCGTTCTGGATGGCGGGCATGGCCACCGTGACGATGCTGCCGTCCAGGACGGTCATCAGCATGCCGGTGGAGAGGACGGCGAGGGCGGTCCAGCGGGAGCGCAGCCCGTGGGCCGGGCGGGCGGACACCGCGGCCGGTGCGGCGGTGCGGATCTCGGCCGTGGCCTTCGGAGGGGCGGAGGAGGGTGCGGGCGCGGCAGGCATCGAGCTCTCCGTTCGGTGGCCCCCCTCGGCGGGTGTGGTGTGGCGGGGGCGATAGGAAGGACCGTAGCAGATAGTTCCGTTGCAGACTATTTATTTCGGACCTAGTTGTTAGGCTGGATCCATGACAGCCATGGCGCCCAAGCGGACCGAGCCCGACTTCTCCTTCCTTCTGGACCACACCAGCCACGTCCTGCGCACGCGCATGGCGGCCGCCCTCGACGAGATCGGCCTGACCGCCCGCATGCACTGCGTGCTGGTGCACGCCATGGAGGAGGAGCGCACCCAGATCCAGCTCGCGGAGATCGGCGACATGGACAAGACGACGATGGTCGTGACCGTCGACGCCCTCGAGAAGGCCGGTCTGGCCGAGCGCAGGCCCTCCTCCCGGGACCGCCGCGCGCGGATCATCGCGGTCACCGAGGCGGGCGCGGAGATGGCCGCGCGGAGCACCCGGATCGTGGACCGGGTGCACGCCGAGGCCGTCGGCTCCCTCACCGACGCCGACCGGGCGGCCCTGATGCGCGTGCTGAACCTGCTGGTGGAGGGGGACCTGGCGGTCCCGAGCGAGAGCCCGCGCCCGGCCCGCCGCGCCCGCCAGTAGCTCGTATGGCGTAGTCACACGGCCGGGCGGCGCCCCGTGGCCGACAGTGGATGAAGGCATCGAGCCAGGGGGCACACCACGCCGGAGGCGTTCACACCATGGGAATCTTCGACTTCCTCAAGTCCGACAAGAAGAAGGCGCACGACGCCGCTGAGAAGGCCAAGGAGCAGGTCGAACAGCAGGCCGCGGCCTCCTCGGGGCCCGCGGCGAGCGCACCCGCCGACACCGCCACCAGGTACACCGACACGTCCGCCACGGCCACCAGGGAGGCCGCGGACCGGATGGCGGCCCAGGCCCGGTCCGCCGCCCAGGTCACTCCGCCCAAGCCCGCTCCGGCCGCCCCGAAGCCGGCCGCGGCCGCGCCGCACCGGCCCGCGCCCGCGCCCGCGGCCGCAGCCCCCAAGCCCGCGCCCGCCGCCAAGAAGCGCACCTACACGGTCCGGCCCGGTGACTCCCTCTCCGCCATCGCCCGCCGCGAGCTGGGCAACGAGGCCCGCTGGCGCGAGCTGTACGCCATGAACAAGGGCGTCGTCGGCTCCAACCCGGACCTGATCCGCCCGGGCATGGTGCTCACCCTCCCCAACTGACCCGCCCGCCGACACGACGCCGGGGCCCGGATCCACCCACGGATCCGGGCCCCGGCGCCGTACGGACGGATCCGTCGGCGCAGCCGCTACGGCTGCTGTTCCTGCTGCTCGTCCGCCGCCGAGCGCTCCTTGGCCGCCAGCTCGTCGTCGAAGCTCGCCGGCTCGCCGCCGCGCGACGACAGCTCCGTCGCCGCGGGCGGCTCGACCAGCCAGTCCGGGTTCGACTGCTGGTCCCACCACTTCCACGCGGCGAACGCGCCACCGGCCAGCAGGCCGGCCAGCGCGAGGCCCTTGAACAGCCGGCCGCGGCGCGCCCGCCGCTCATGGCGCCGGACCAGCTTCTGCACCTCCTGCGCCGACACCTGCCCGCGCAGCGCCGCCAGGGCGGCGGTCGACCGGGCAGCGGCCTCCTCGGCCACGGGCTGCGCGGCCGCGAGGGCGCTCTCGAGCTTTGGCGCCGTGTAGTCGGCGGCCTGCCGCGCGGCCTTGCGGGTCCGGATCACGGCGCGCGTCGCCGCCCGGTCCACATGCGGCGGCACGTGGGCGCGCGCCGACATCACGTGGGGGTGCAGATGGCTGTCGTACGCGGTGCGGGCCTGGCGGGCCGCTTCACCGGCGGCGTACGAAACCTTCGGTGTCAGCCGTACGTTGGCCTCGTGCGCGTAGTGCGCGGCGGCGTCCTTGGCGGTTCCTGCGTACGGCGCCACCACTTCCGCTGCGTGCCGCATGCTGTCCCTCGCGCTCTCGGCCGCGGCGTGCACGCTGTCCTTGCGGGTCACGGGATTCCTCCTCCTCGGTGGCGGACACAGTTCACCTTTCCACCCTTTGTCGGATCATGCCTGTGTTGCCGCACCGTGGCATGGCCGACAGGGCATCCGAGTGGCCTATTTCCTCTTCCCGGAGCACTCCGTGGGAAGATTCGGCCGACCCGTGATGACGATGGAAGGCAGATTCGTGGCCGCGAAGCTTTTCGCCACTCTCAAGACGAGCCAGGGCGACATCGAGATCGAGCTGCTGGCGAACCATGCCCCGAAGACCGTCCGGAACTTCGTGGAACTGGCCAAGGGCGACCGTGAATGGACCCGCCCCACGGACGGTCAGAAGACCACGGACCCGTTCTACGACGGCACCGTCTTCCACCGTGTGATCAGCGGTTTCATGATTCAGGGCGGCGACCCGCTCGGCAACGGCACCGGTGGTCCCGGCTACCAGTTCGCCGACGAGTTCCACCCCGACCTGGCCTTCACCAAGCCGTACCTGCTGGCCATGGCGAACTCGGGCCCGGGCACGAACGGCTCGCAGTTCTTCATCACGGTCGCCCCCACCGCGTGGCTGACCCGCAAGCACACGATCTTCGGCGAGATCACCGACAAGGCCAGCCAGGCCGTCGTCAGCGCCATCGCGTCCAGCGCGACCAACCCGCGCACCGACCGTCCCGTGGAGGACGTGGTCATCAAGGCCGTGGTGATCGAGGAGCGCTGACCCGCGCCGCGGGAACCATGCCCCCCGCCCGTCCGTACTCGTTACGAAGACGGCACCGCCGCGAGGGAGGGGACCGATGGACACCGACCGGCCGGACACCGGGCGGGCGCCGGGCTGCTACCGGCACCCGGACCGCGAGACCGGGATCAGATGCGCCCGCTGTGAGCGCCCGATCTGCCCGGACTGCATGATCAGCGCCTCGGTCGGCTTCCAGTGCCCCGAGTGCGTCCGCTCCGGCTCGGGTACGGGCCACGGCGCGGCGGCCAACACCCCGCGCACCCTCGCGGGCGGGGCGGTGGTCGCGGACACCGCCCTGGTCACCAAGGTCCTGCTGGGCATCAACGTCGCGGTGTTCTTCGCCGCGCTGGCCGCCCCGGCGGTGCTGGTCCCGCTGGAGCTGATCGGCCGCTACGTCGACTACCTCGGCGGCCCCCTCGAAGGCGTGTCCACCGGGCAGTACTACCGGCTGCTGACCTCGGTCTTCCTGCACGAGGCGTGGTGGCACATCATCGGCAACATGACCGCCCTGTGGTTCCTGGGCGCTCCGCTGGAGGCCGCCCTGGGCCGGGCCCGCTACCTCGCCGTGTACCTGCTCTCCGGGCTGGGCGGCAGTGCGCTGGTCTACCTGCTGACCCCGCCGAACATGCCGACGCTCGGCGCGTCCGGGGCCATCTTCGGGCTGCTCGGAGCCACCGTCGTGCTGATGCGGCGGATGCGGTACAGCATGCGCCCGATCGCCGTGATGGTCCTGCTCATGCTGCTGCTGACCTTCGTACCGATCGGCGGGACCGGGGAGATCTCCTGGCAGGCGCACATCGGCGGGCTGGTCACCGGCGCCCTGGCCGGTCTGGGCATGCTGCTGCCCTCCGCCGCGCCCGGGAAGCGGCGGGCGCTGGTCCAGTGGGGGACCTGTGCGGCCGTGTTCCTGCTGGTGGTGGCCGTCGTCGTCATCCGGACGGCCGAGCTGGTCTGAGGCCTTGCGAGAGGCCTCGGACCACCTGGAAAAGTCACACCGGCGTCAACCCTCCACAGAGTTATCCACAGATCTTCTGCCTTTTTCCTCAGGTGTGGATGACGCTGTGGATAACTCGTGGGGAGAGCTTGCTTCAGACCGCCGTTACTGCTCTGCTACCGCCCGGCCACCGCCGCGCCGCGATGCGGTCACTTCCACTGCGTGGAGACGCCGAAGCCTGCCGCGATGAAGCCAAAACCGACCACAATGTTCCAATTGCCAAGAGATTCGATCGGCAGCTGGGTGTCGGTCACATAAAAGACGACAATCCAGGCAAGACCGATGAGGAAGAACGCCAGCATCACCGGAGCCACCCAGCTGCGGTTCGTCAGCCTGATCGTCTGCGCCTGCCTCGTCGGCGGCGGGGTGTAATCGTCCTTCTTGCGGATACGTGACTTCGGCACGAGGGTCTCTCCTGTCGATGCGCTGGGGACCTTGCCTCCCCCGGGCGTCCGTTAGCGTAGTGGGTCTGTGGCGTTGAAGGAGAAGGGTACGTTGAGCAATTCCGACGACTCCTCCGCGGGTCCCCGTCGCCGGGTCAGACCGGTCCGGCTGCTGACGGCCGCCGTGTTCGCCCTGGCCGGCCTGATCTTCGTCACCAGCTTCAACACGTCCAAGGGTACGAACATCCGCACGGACGGCTCCCTCCTGAAGCTGTCGGACCTCATCCACGAGCGCAGCCAGAACAACGCCCAACTCGACACGGACACCGCCGCCGTCCGCCGCCAGGTCGACGCGCTGGCCGAACGCGACGACGGCAGCACCAAGGCCGAGGACGCCAAACTCGCCGCCCTGCGCGCCGCCGCGGGCACCGAGGAGATCTCCGGCAGGGCCGTCTCGGTGACCCTCAACGACGCCCCGCCGAACGCCACCGCCCGCATCCCCAATGTCCCCGAGCCGCAGCCCAACGACCTGGTGATCCACCAGCAGGACCTGCAGGCCGTGGTCAACGCCCTGTGGCAGGGCGGCGCCCGCGGCATCGAGGTCATGGACCAGCGGCTGATCTCCACCAGCGCCGTGCGCTGCGTGGGCAACACCCTGATCCTCCAGGGCCGGGTGTACTCGCCGCCGTACAAGATCACGGCGATCGGCGACCCGGGCGCGTTGCGCAAGGCGATCGCCGCCTCGCCCGCGATCCAGAACTACCAGCTGTACGTCAACGCCTACGGGCTGGGCTGGAAAGTCGAGGAGCAGAAGGCGCTGACACTTCCGGGGTACTCCGGCACAGTGGACCTCCACTATGCGAAGCCCGTGGAGTCCGCGTCCGCATCCGCATCCGCGTCCTGAGCCGCGACGGCCGGGGCGCCCGCCCGCGCGGACCGTACTGCGCCTGCTGGTGCGGACGTTCAGCGAGGTGTGCCTGACCGTCGGCACGGTCATCGTGCTGTTCGTCGGGTACGTCCTGCTGTGGACCGGGGTCAAGGCCGACCGGGCCATGGACACCGAGCGCGACCGGCTGCACAGCCGCTGGTCGGCGGAGGCGCCCGCGGCGGCCACGGGAGCCGCCCCGGCCCCCTCCTCCGCTCCGGCGCCCGCGCCCGCCCCCACCTCCACTCCCGCCCCCACCTCCACGCCGGCCCCCGCCCCCGCCCCCGTGCAGGGACAGGCCTTCGCCGAGATGTACATCCCGCGCCTCGGACCGGACTGGAGCAAGCCGGTCCTGGAGGGCACCGCGACCGACGTCCTCAAGAAGGGCCTCGGCCACTACGCGGGCACCGCCTTCCCGGGCGACGGGGGGAATTTCTCAGTGGCTGGACACCGGCGCACGTACGGCGATCCGTTCAAGGACTTTCCCGAGCTGCGCCCCGGCGATCTGGTGATCGTCAAGGACGCGACCGCCTGGTACACCTACACGATCCGGAACCAGCCACTGCGCACCCTGCCGACCGACGTCGCCGTGGTCGATCCCGTCCCCCGCAAGTCGCCCTTCACCTCGCCCGGCCGCTATCTCACGCTGACCACCTGCGATCCGGAATGGGGCCACAGCCACCGGCTGATCGTCTGGGCCGAACTCACCGGGACCAGGGCGGCCGCACAGGGGAAACCGGAGGGATTGCCCGGCTGACCCACCCCGCGAGCCCGGTGCCTTTAGGCTGTTGCGGTACCGCTCCCGCGGTACGCGAAGGGAAAGGGACGCGGACGGCATGTACGGCTGGATCTGGCGGCATCTGCCGGGCAACGCGTGGGTACGCGCGCTGATCTCCCTCATGCTGATCCTCGCGGTGGTGTTCGTGCTCTTCCAGTACGTCTTCCCGTGGGCCGAGCCGCTCCTTCCGTTCAACGATGTGACCGTCGACGAGGGATCGGGAGCCACCGGGTGAACGCGCGCATTCTGGTCGTGGACAACTACGACAGCTTTGTCTTCAACCTGGTCCAGTACCTCTACCAGCTCGGTGCCGAGTGCGAGGTCCTGCGCAACGACGAGGTCTCCCTGGCCCACGCCCAGGACGGTTTCGACGGCGTGCTGCTCTCCCCGGGGCCCGGCACCCCCGAGGAGGCCGGGGTCTGCGTCGACATGGTCCGCCACTGCGCGGACACCGGCGTCCCGGTCTTCGGCGTCTGCCTCGGCATGCAGTCGATGGCGGTGGCCTACGGCGGGGTCGTCGGCCGCGCCCCCGAGCTGCTGCACGGCAAGACCTCCCCGGTGGTGCACGACGGGCAGGGTGTGTTCGCCGGCCTGCCGTCGCCCTTCACCGCGACCCGCTACCACTCCCTCGCCGCCGAGCCGCTGACGCTCCCGGACGAGCTGGAGGTCACGGCGCGGACCGAGGACGGGATCATCATGGGGCTGCGCCACCGTGAGCACGACGTCGAGGGCGTGCAGTTCCACCCCGAGTCGGTGCTGACCGAGTGGGGCCACAAGATGCTCGCCAACTGGCTGGTGCGCTGCGGTGACGCGGACGCGGTGGACCGTTCGGTGGGACTGGCGCCGGTGGTGGGCAAGGCCGTCGCGTGACCGCCCTCGCGCCGCCCGCGCCCCCCGGGGGCCGGGCCGCGCGGCGCAGGGCCGCTCAGGAAGAGGCCAAGCGCGCTTCCCGGCGCGGCGGCAGACGCCGCAGGGCGGGCGGCGCCCCGGGCGGCGGGCCCCCCGGCGGCGGCTCCGCGGGCGGCGGCTCCGCGAGTGCTGGCTCCCGGGGTGGTGGCGGTACGCGCCGACGCGCCCGGCGGCGGCCCGGCGGCGGCCCGGTGGTGGTCGCGAGCCGGCTCGCCGGGGAGCTCTTCATCACGCTCGGCCTGGTGATGCTGCTCTTCGTCACCTACCAGCTCTGGTACACGAACGTACTGGCCGAGCGGCAGGCGAACGGCGCCGCGGGCTCGCTGCGCAGCGGCTGGGACACCGACAAGGCGGCGCCGCCGGTCGCGGCGTTCTCGCCCGGCCAGGGCTTCGCGATCCTCTACATCCCCAAACTGGACGTGAAGGTTCCGGTCGCTGAGGGGATCAGCAAGCCCAAGGTGCTGGACCGGGGCATGGTCGGGCACTACGGCGGCGAGGGATCGCCGCAGTCGGCGATGCCGTCCGACAAGCAGGGGAACTTCGCGCTGGCGGGCCACCGCAACACCCACGGCGAACCGTTCCGCTACATCAACCGCCTCGAGGCCGGGGACAAGGTCGTGGTGGAGACCCGGGACGCCTACTACACCTACGAGATGACCTCGGTGCTGGCGCAGACCCCGCCGGCCAACGTCTCCGTGATCAAGCCGGTGCCCGAGGGATCGGGCTTCACGGCTCCCGGACGGTACATCACGCTGACGACCTGCACCCCTGAATTCACCAGCACGTACCGGCTGATCGTATGGGGGAAGATGGTCGACGAACGCCCCCGTGACAAGGGCGTTCCGCCCGCGCTCGCGCAGCGGTGACGCCCGCAGGACCCCCGTAGCCCGATCGCCCGCAAGACCGCAGAGGACGAACCCGCAGTGTCACGTGCCCGCCGCGCCGCCCCCCGCGCCCCCGCCGGCAGCCGCAGCCTGCTCGCGGGCTTCCTCAGCCTGCTGGGCGAACTGCTGATCACCGTGGGCCTGGTGCTCGCCCTGTTCGTCGCGTACTCGCTGTGGTGGACGAACGTCCTCGCCGACCGGGACGCCTCGCGGCGCGGGGACTCGGTCCGCCGCCAGTGGCAGGCGGCCCCGCCCCCGGCGACCCCCGAGGCGGCGGGCGCCCTCGACACCGGGGACGGCATCGGCTTCCTGCACGTGCCGGCGATGAAGAACGGCGAGGTGCTCGTCAAGCGCGGGACCGGGTCCGACGTCATCAACGAGGGCGTGGCCGGGTACTACACGGATCCGGTGAAGTCCGCGCTGCCGTGGGACAAGCAGGGCAACTTCACGCTGGCCGCGCACCGCGACGGACACGGGGCGAAGTTCCACGACATCGACAAGGTGAAGACGGGCGACGCGGTCGTCTTCGAGACCCGCGACGCCTGGTACGTCTACAAGGTGTTCGCCGAGCTGCGCCAGACCTCGAAGTACAACACGGACGTGATCAGCCCGGTCCCGAAGGAGTCGGGGAAGACCGCTCCCGGCCGGTACATCACGCTGACGACCTGCACGCCGGTCTACACCTCGAAGTTCCGGTACATCGTGTGGGGCGAGCTGGTCCGTACGGACAAGGTGGACGCCCGGCGGACCCCGCCGCCCGAGCTGCGCTGAACCGGCGCCCGGGAAGGCCCCTGGGGGACCGCGTGCCGCACGCACAGGAAGCTCTGGCCCTAGGGCCAGAGCTTCCCGCGTTCATGCCGTGTACGGGCCGTGTACGGGCCCGGCGTCGCCCGGGCCGGTCAGCGGCGGTTTCAGCGGCGGTTGCCGATCCCGCCGAGGAGCCCGGTCCCCTGGTTGTTGCCGCCCTGCTGGCCCGGCATCGTGTTGACGTTGATCACGGCACCGGCGGCCACCGGCTGACCGAAGCCCGGGTCGGTGCTCAGGATCACCGCGTTCTCGTCCGAGGGGCCGGACAGGACCGCGCCGATGCTCAGCCCGCGTGCCGTCAGCTCCTGCCGCGCCTGGGCCAGCGTCTTGCCGGCCAGGAAGGGCACGGTGGTCGCCTGGGCGGCCTTGGCGATGGTGACGTTGACGGCGGTCCCCGTCTCGACCTGCGCACCGGGGTCCAGCGCCTGCCCGATGATCGTCTTCGGCGGCGCCGAGGAATCGGCCTCCGTGGTGCTGCCCAGCTTGAGCTTGGCGTCGTTCAGGAGCTTGACCGCCTGCTCCTTGGTCTTGCCCGTCAGGTCGGGAACGATCGACTTCGACGGCTCCTTGGCCACGGTCAGCGTGATGGTCGAGCCCTTCTCGACCGAGCTGCCGGGCTTCGGGTCCTGGCGGAGCACCGTGCCCGGGGTGCTGTCGGACTCCTCGCTCTTGCGCTCGACCTGGAAGCCCTTGGCCTTGAGCGCCGACTCGGCCTGGTCGAAGGGCAGCCGCATCACATCGATGACCTGGACCTTCGGAGCGCCCGTGGACACCTTGACCTTGATGACCGTGTTCTTGTCGACCTTGAGGTCCGGGGCCGGGTTCTGCGAGCAGACGTTGCCCTTGGGCTGGCTGTCGCAGGGTTCCTCGGCTTCCTTCTCGATCTTCAGCCCGACGTTCGTCGCCCGCCCGCTCGCGACGTCGAAGGTCTCGCCGACCAGCTTCGGCACGGACGGCCGGTTGTCGGCGGTGTTGTTGAACAGCGAGCGCCCGATCAGGATCGCGCCGACCAGGACGAGGACCCCGGCCGCGACGAGCAGGACGGTGGAGGCCCGGCTCTTCTTCTGGCGGCGGCGCGGCCCCTGGTCGTAACCGCCGTGGCCCTGGTCGCCGTACCCGTAACCGCCGTCGCCGCCGGGCGGCATCGGCGGCATCATCGAGGTCTGGCCGGCGTCGGTGGTGCGCAGGGCGGTGGTCGGCTGGTCGTAGCCGCCGCGGTTCTGGTCCGGGTAACCGTAGGCGCCGTAGCCCGCGCCCATGTTCGCCGCCGCGGCGACGGGCTGGCCGTCGAGGCAGGCCTCGATGTCGGCGCGCATCTCGTCGGCGGACTGGTAGCGGTAGTCGGGGTCCTTGACCAGGGCCTTGAGGACGATGGCGTCCATCTCGGGCGTGATCTCGGGGTCGAAATTGCTCGGCGGCTGCGGTTCCTCGCGCACGTGCTGGTACGCGACGGCGACCGGGGAGTCGCCGATGAACGGCGGCCGGACCGTGAGCAGCTCGTACAGCAGGCAGCCCGCGGAGTAGAGGTCGGAGCGCGCGTCGACCTGCTCGCCCTTGGCCTGCTCGGGGGAGAGGTACTGGGCGGTGCCGATGACCGCGGCCGTCTGCGTCATCGTCATGCCGGAGTCGCCCATGGCGCGGGCGATGCCGAAGTCCATCACCTTGACCTGCCCGGTGCGCGTCAGCATGACGTTCGCGGGCTTGATGTCACGGTGGACGATCTGGGCGCGGTGGGAGTACTCGAGGGCCTGGAGGATGCCGATGGTCATTTCCAGGGTGCGCTCGGGCAGCAGCCTGCGGCCGGAGTGCAGCAGCTCGCGCAGGGTGGAGCCGTCGACGTACTCCATCACGATGTACGGGATGGAGATGTTGTCGACGTAGTCCTCGCCGGTGTCGTACACGGCGACGATGGCGGGATGGTTGAGCGAGGCGGCCGACTGGGCCTCGCGCCGGAACCGTGCCTGGAAGGACGGGTCGCGGGCGAGGTCCGCGCGCAGTGTCTTGACGGCGACGGTACGGCCGAGCCGGGTGTCGTGGGCGAGGTAGACCTCGGCCATGCCACCGCGGCCGAGCACATGGCTCAGCTCGTACCGACCGCCGAGGCGACGCGGCTCTTCCATAACGTTCCAGCCCTCTCCGTCAGTCCCGACCGCACCCGTGTGAGGTCCGGCGGTGCGCTGTTCGCGCAAAGGCTACCGGCCGTGTGTCGCCGATCGGTCCGTGACCACAGGCCGATACCGGACCGGTACCGTGCGCTCCCACGTGGGACGGGACCGTGATCCGGATCACTGCGGGCCCGTCGTGCGGGGCGCGCGGACACCGCGCGCGGTCGGACCGTATCGGGGCCATCTCCGGCTCAGCCCTGGCTCTTGAGCACGGCGTTCATGACGGCGAGGGCGACGGGGGCGGCGAGGCCGCCGCCGGTGATGTCCTCGCGGTCGGCCGCGCTGTCCTCGATCACCACGGCGACGGCGACGGGGGCGCCCTTGTCGGTCTTGGCGTAGGAGATGAACCAGGCGTAGGGGCGCTTGGCGTTCTTCTCGCCGTGCTGCGCGGTGCCGGTCTTGCCGCCGACCGTGACGTCCTTGATCTTGGCGCCGGTACCGGTGCCGTTCTCGACGACGTCGACCATCATCTGCTGGACCTTCTGCGCGTTCGCGGCGGAGAGCGGGCGGCTCATCTCCTCCGGCTCGTGCTTCTGCAGGACGTCGAGGTTGGGGGCGGTGACCTGCTCGACCATGTACGGCTTCATCAGCTTGCCGTCATTGGCGATCGCGGCGGTGACCATGGCCATCTGGAGCGGGGTCGCGGCGGTGTTGAACTGGCCGATGGAGCTGAGGGCGTTGCCCGGCTTGTCCATGGTCTTGTCGTAGACGCTCGCGAACGCGCGGACCGGGGTGTCGATCTTGTCGTTGTTGAAGCCGAACTTCTCGGCCGTCTTCACCATGTTGTCCCGCCCCACCTTGTTGCCCATGTTGGCGAAGACGGAGTTGCAGGAGACCTCGAGGGCCCTGAGGAGGCTGGCCTTCTCGCACCCGGCGGCATGGTTGACCATCGGGGTCTTGGTGTCCGGCAGGATGTACGGCTCGGGGGTGTCGGTCGGCGCGTTGATGTCGGAGACGACACCGTTCTCCAGCGCCGCGGCCGCGGTGACGACCTTGAAGGTCGAGCCGGGCGGGTAGGTCTCGCGCAGGGCGCGGTTGACCAGGTTCTTGTCCTCGCTGTCCTTCAGCGTGACCCAGGCCTTCTCGTCGGCCTTGGAGTTGCCCGCGAAGGTCGAGGGGTCGTACGAGGGGGTGCTGGCCAGCGCCAGGATCGCGCCGGTGCGCGGGTCTATGGCCGCGACCGCGCCCTTCTTGTTGCCGAGGGCGGTGAAGGCGGCCTTCTGGGCGTCGGCGTTCAGCGTCGTGACGACGTTGCCGCCCTGCTTCTTCTCGCCCGTGAACATGCCGATGGTGCGGTCGAAGAACAGCCGGTCGTCGTTGCCGGTGAGGATGCCGTCCTCGAGCGATTCGAGCTGGCTGGAGCCGAAGGCCTGCGAGGCGTACCCGGTGACCGGCGCCCACATGGGTCCGTCGAGGTAGGTGCGCTTGAACTTGTAGTCGCTGCCGTTGGTGGTGACCGAGCCGGTGATGGGCTGGCCGCCGACGATGATGTTGCCGCGCTCCGAGGCGTACTGGGCGATCTGGACCCGGCGGTTCTCCTTGCGGGTGCTGAGGTCCTCGGCCTGCACGTACTGGAGCCAGTTGGTCCGCAGCAGCAGGGCGAGGACGAGCAGCCCGCAGAAGATCGAGATGCGGCGCAGGGGCTTGTTCATGAGGGACGGACCACCTGGGTCATCTCGGAGTCGGGGGACGGGGCCGGGGCCGGGGCAGGGCGGCGAGCCGTGTCGCTGATCCGGATGAGGATCCCGATGAGAGCCCAGTTCGCGAGGACGGAGGAACCGCCGGACGCGAGGAAGGGCATGGTCATGCCGGTGAGCGGGATGAGGCCCATGACGCCACCCGCGACGACGAAGATCTGGATGGCGAAGGCGCCGGAGAGGCCGATCGCGAAGAGCTTGCCGAAGGGGTCGCGGGCGGCCAGGGCCGTACGGACGCCCCGCTCGATGATCAGGCCGTAGAGCAGCAGGAAGGCCATCACGCCGGCCAGCCCGAGCTCTTCGCCGACGGTGGAGAAGATGAAGTCGGAATTGGCGGCGAAGAGGATCAGGTCGGAGTGGCCCTGGCCGAGGCCGGTGCCGAGGACCCCGCCGGAGCCGAAGCTCATCAGGGACTGGCCGACCTGCTCGCAGGCGCCGGAAGTGGCGTAGCAGGCGAAGGGGTCGAGCCAGGCGGTGACGCGGACCTTGACGTGGCTGGCGGTGGTGCCGACCACGACGGCGCCGACGACGCTCATGAGCAGACCGATGACGATCCAGCTCGTGCGCTCGGTGGCGACGTACAGCATGATCACGAACATGCCGAAGAAGAGCAGCGAGGTGCCCAGGTCGTTCTCGAAGACGAGGACGAGCAGGCTCACGGCCCAGATCATCAGGATGGGACCGAGGTCGCGGCCGCGCGGCAGGTAGAGCCCCATGAAGCGGCGGCTCGCCAGGGCCAGCGCGTCGCGCTTGACCATCAGGTACCCGGCGAAGAAGACCGCGATGATGATCTTCGCGAACTCACCGGGCTGGATGGAGAACCCGGCCAGGCTGATCCAGATCTTGGCGCCGTAGACATCGGCTCCCAGGCCCGGGATGACGGGCAGGATCAGCAGGACGAGCGAGACCGCCATCGAGATGTACGTGAACCGCTGGAGCGTGCGGTGGTCCTTGAGCAGCAGCAGGACGCCGGCGAACAGGGCGAGGCCGACCGCCGTGTAGAACATCTGGTTCGGCGCCGAGGGGGAGAATCCGCCGAACTGCCGCTTCGCCAGGTTCTGGAGCCGCTCGGACTGGTCCAGGCGCCAGATGAAGACCAGGCCCAGGCCGTTGAGCAGGGTGCCCAGCGGAAGCAGCAGCGGGTCGGCGTACTTGGCGTACCGGCGTACGACGAGGTGGGCCAGGCCGGCCAGCAGGCCGAGCCCGAGCCCGTACGCGAACATGCCTGGAGGCAGCTTGCCGTGCACCGCGAGGCCCACGTTGGCGTAGGCGAAGATCGGGATGACCACGGCGAACGCCAGCAGCGCGAGCTCGGTGTTGCGCCGGCTCGGCAGCTCGATGGCGCCGATGGTGGTCGTGTTGGTGACAACGCTCATGGTGTGGCAGGCCCCCTGTGCCCGCGTCTGTCTACTGCTTCCCGCACAGGCTGACCAGCTTCTGCTCCTCGGGAGTCAGGCTGGGACCGGGTGCCGGTGTCTGGTTGTTCTGCCCCTCGGCGGCGCGCCGTGCCTCGTCCTTCTTGCAGGCGGACGCCTGTACGGCGAGTTCGTCGATCTTCTTGCGGGCGGTGTCCAGACTGCCTTCGCTGATGGTGTCCTCGACGAGCTTGCGCTTGTAGGACGGCAGGTACTTCAGCTCGATGTCCGGCTGGTCCGTCTCGATCGACGAGAGTTTGATCCAGGCGAGATTCTGGCTGATGCCCCGGTACAGCGCGACGTGATCGTCCTTGACCCCGACGTAGTACTGCGTCTGCGTCCAGCGGTGGGCGGCGTAGAGCCCGCCGCCGATCAGGCCGACCGCGATGAGCAGGATCAGCGTACGGGTCGTCCACTTGCGCCCTTTGCTGCGGCGCCTGCGCGGGTGGTCGTACGTGTCGTCGTAGGCGGAGTCACCGTCGTACCCGTCGGCTTCGCCGAAGCTGCCGTACTGACCGCCGGCTCCGCCGCCGTAGCCCGCGTCGGGGGCGGCGCCGTAGCCGGGGGCCTCGCCGCTGCCGGGGGGCCCGAAGGCGCCGGGCGGCGGGGAACCCTGGCGGCCGAGCCCGGAGGCGCGGCCGGCCGGGGTCTGCATGGCGTTGCCGCCGTCGAAGAGCTGGTGCTGGTTCTCGGCGACCGCGCCCACGACCACCGGGGTGTCGTTGAGCTGGGCGGCGAGGGTGTCACCGGCGTCGGTGTCGAGGACGTCCGCGACGATGCAGGTGATGTTGTCCGGACCGCCGCCGCGCAGGGCGAGCTGGATCAGCGCCTGCACGGTCTCGTGGGGGCCGTGGTAGTCGGCGAGGGTCTCTTCCAGGGTCTGGTGGGAGACCACGCCGGAGAGGCCGTCGGAGCAGATGAGGTAGCGGTCGCCGGTCCTGACCTCGCGGATCGAGAGGTCGGGTTCCACGTGCTCACCGCTGCCCAGGGCTCTCATCAGGAGCGAGCGCTGGGGGTGGGTGGTGGCTTCCTCTTCGGTGATCCGGCCCTCGTCCACCAGCCGCTGCACCCAGGTGTGGTCCTGGGTGATCTGGGTCAGGAGGCCGTCGCGGAGCAGGTAGGCACGGGAGTCGCCGACATGGACCAGGCCGAGTCGCTGACCGGTCCAGAGCAGGGCGGTGAGCGTGGTGCCCATGCCCTCCAGCTGGGGGTCCTCCTCGACCATGACGCGCAGCTGGTCGTTCGCGCGCTGCACGGCGGTCGCGAGGGAGGTCAGGATGTCGGAGCCGGGGACGTCGTCGTCGAGCTGGACGAGGGTGGAGATCACCTCGGAACTCGCGACCTCGCCGGCCGCCTGACCGCCCATGCCGTCGGCGATCGCGAGGAGACGGGGGCCGGCGTAGCCGGAGTCCTCGTTGCCCTCGCGGATCATGCCCTTGTGCGATCCGGCGGCGAACCGCAGGGACAGACTCATGCGCACCTGCCCAGTCGACGATGCCTCCGGGTACAACCGGTCTCGAGCCACACTGCCCACCCTCCGGTCGGGAGCGCGCGCGGGTCCGTCGCCCCAGGGGGACGGACCTCCGCGGCTCGCTCGCTCCGCTCGCTCATTCTCGTACTACTTCCGCAGCTCGATGACGGTCTTGCCGATGCGGATCGGGGCGCCCGGAGGAATGGGCGTCGGGGTGGTCAGCCGGGTCCGGTCGAGATACGTGCCGTTGGTGGACCCGAGATCCTCGACGATCCACTGGCCGTCCCGGTCGGGATAGATCCTGGCATGGCGGCTGGAGGCGTAGTCGTCGTCCAGCACGATCGTGGAGTCGTGCGCCCGGCCCAGCGTGATGGTCTGGCCCTGGAGGGCGACCGTCGTACCGGTGAGGGTGCCCTCGGACACGACCAGCTTGGTCGGCGCACCGCGGCGCTGGCGCTGCTGCGGTGGCGCGGCCTGACGGCCGCCGCCCGACTGCTGCTGTTGCTGCGGCGCGCGACTGTCGCCGCCGCGGCGGGAGCCGCGCTGCGTCACTCTCGTTCCGAAGAGGTCGCTGCGGATGACCTGGACGGCCACGATGACGAACAGCCACAGAACGGCCAGGAAACCCAACCGCATGACCGTAAGGGTCAGCTCTGACATTGCCCCCGCTTCACCCTTCGGCTTGCCTGTAAATGATGGTGGTGTTGCCCACGACGATCCGCGAGCCGTCGCGGAGCGTAGCGCGGGTGGTGTGCTGCCCGTCCACCACGATGCCGTTGGTGGACCCGAGATCCTGGATCGATGGAGGCGTCCCGGTCCGGATCTCACAGTGCCGGCGCGAGACGCCGGGGTCGTCGATCCGCACATCGGCCTCGGTGCTCCGGCCGAGTACGAGCGTGGCGCGCGAGATCTGGTGGCGGGTGCCGTTGATCTCGATCCAGCAGCGCGTGGCGCCGCCGGAACCCGGCTGCGGGCCGGGACCCGGGCCCCGCGGGGCTTCGCCCGGGGGGTTGTGCGGCCGGGGCGGGGCGGAGACGGGGGGATACCCGTAACCGCCGGCACCCCCCGGAGCCCGGCCCGGCGCAGGGCCGGGGCCCTGCGCCTGACCCTGGGCGGCCTGCGGCTGGGAGGTGCTGGAGGCGAGCGTGCGACTGCGGACCCGGTACAGACCGGTGTCGAGGTCGTCCGCCTTCTCCAGGTGGACCTTGATGGGTCCCATGAAGCTGTAGCGCTGCTGCTTGGCGTAGTCCCGCACCAGGCCGGCCAGCTCGTCGCCGAGCTGACCGGAGTAGGGACTGAGCCGCTCGTAGTCGCCGGTGCTCAGCTCCACGATGAAATCGTTGGGGACGACGGTCCGCTCGCGGTTCCAGATGGTCGCGTTGTTGTCGCACTCGCGCTGAAGCGCGCCCGCGATCTCGACCGGCTGGACCTCGGACTTGAAGACCTTGGCGAAGGTGCCGTTCACCAGACCTTCGAGTCGCTGCTCGAACCGCTTCAGGACTCCCATGGGGCACCTCCTCCGTCGTTGTCGCCCTGTACTGCTTACTGATCGTATCCACGCGTGGCGGATTCGGCTGGTTCCCCTCCGGGCCCGTGCCGAGGAGTGTCGGTCCTCACAAGGGATCGTAGGGTCGCTCAGAGGACAGTGTCCCGCACCCGGAGCGCTGTCCGGGAGGGGCTGGCGGGACCGTGCCCGTCGGCTGGGGAAAGCGATGTGAATCCACCCCCTCCGACGTGCTAATGTTCCGATGTCGCCAGGGGAACGGCCCGCAAGGGAACGCCACTGGAGAGCTACTCGGGCGAGTGGCGGAACGGCAGACGCGCTGGCTTCAGGTGCCAGTGTCCTTCGGGACGTGGGGGTTCAAATCCCCCCTCGCCCACGTGTGAGAAGCCCCGCAGATCATCGATCTGCGGGGCTTCTTCGTTTGTGTCGTTCCCGTCGGACTGCGGCCGACCGACTTTCGTCGGCGCGGGCGCGACGAAAGAGAGCGGCCGGGCCGCGCGGGCGCTGTCTAGGGTCGGGGCGTGAATGCGACGGCGAGGATGCGTGCGGGCCTGGACTGGCTGAGGGGGCCCGAGCCGTGGACCCCGCGGACACTGGCGGGCGATCTGGTGCTCGTGGCCGTGCTGGTGATGCTCGGTCTGGGCGTCGAGGAGCTGGACAACGGCTCCGCCCTGCGGATGCTGGGCAGCGCCGCGTCCGTGCTGGTGCTCACCCTGCTGCGCCGCCGGCTGCCGGTGCTCACGCTGGTGGTGGGCTCGGCGGTGGGCGCGTATCTGCCCGGGGCGTTCCTCGTGACGATCCTGCTCGGCTGGTCGGCGGGGCGGCGCGTCAGCGGGGTCGTGCGGGCCTTCGGCGCCTTCACCGCGGCCTTCGTCGCCTCGATCGGGTTCAGCGTGCTCAAGGACTGGTCCCAGGGCCGGGCCGTGCTGGTGATCGTCTTCGCCACCCTGATGTTCCTGGCGACGACCGTCATGCCCGCGCTCGCCAGCCGGTACTGGTCCCAGCGCCGTACGCTGCTGCGCGCCCTCCAGGAGCGCAACGCCCAGCTCATGCGCGAGCGGGCGATGGTCGCCGGGCAGGCGAGGCTGCGCGAGCGGCAGCGGATCGCCCAGGACATGCACGACAGCCTGGGGCACCAACTGGCCCTGATCTCGGTGCACACCGGTGCGCTGGAGGTCGATCCGGTCCTGACCGAGCGGCAGCGTGAGGCGGTGGGCGTGCTGCGGCAGGCCTCGGTCGCGGCCATGCACGAGCTGCGGGAGGTCGTCGGGATCCTGCGGGACGGGGTCGAGGCGCCGCTGCCGGTGGAGGAGTCGGCGGGTCCCGCGGCCCGCGGGGTGGCCGGGATCGCCGGGATCGTGGAGGCGGCGCGCGCCGCGGGGACCGACGTACGGCTGACCACCGCGGGGCAGCCGCGGCCGCTCGTCGCGGCCTGCGACCACGCGGCGTACCGGATCACCCAGGAGTCGCTCACCAACGCCTACAAGCACGCGCCGGGCGCCGTGATCACGGTCGAGCTGCGGTACGAGGACGACTCGCTCGTGGTCGAGATCGCCAACGGTCCGGCGGCCGGTTCCGGCCCGGGCGAGGTGGTCTCGGGCGGCCAGGGGCTGACGGGGCTGCGCGAGCGGGCCCGGCTCGTGGGCGGGATGGTGCACGCCGGAGCCACCGAGGACGGCGGCTTCCGGGTGGCCGGAGTGCTGCCGTACGGGACGGAACCGGCCGGTGCGCAGGAGACGGGCGCGGAGGCGGTGGCCGACGACTTCGGGCAGCAGCTGCGCGCGCCGCTGCTCCGGGGCGCGGTCGCGCCGGTGGACTGGGCCGCGGTCGACCGGGAACTGACGCGGGGGCGCGGCCGCACCGGAGGCGTCGCCCTGGGCTGCGGGATCGCGGTCGCGGCGCTGGTGGTGCTGCTGATCGTGCTCGGGGCCGCCGTGGCGCTGCTGGTGGGTTCCGCCAGCGATGTGACGATCAGCCGGGCCGACTTCGACTCGGCCCGGCTGGGCGAGCCGGAGGACGCACTGCGCGGGAGGCTGCCCAGCGGGGGCAGCATCCTGACCGAGGGGCTGGAGAGCAAGGGCCCGCCGGTGCCGGAGGGTTCGCACTGCATGGCACTGTTGGCCGCCGGGAACTCCGACCTGAACACGGACAGCGTTTTCCGGTTCTGCTTCAAGGACGGCAGGCTCGTGGAGAAGCAGGCGTACGAGACCAGGCAGTAGGGACGACGGGGATGGCTGGGGTGAGCGGATGACCGGGGTGAGCGGGGCCAGCGCCAAGGTGATCAGAGTGGTGATCGCCGACGACGAGCCGCTCATCCGGGCCGGGATCAGGATGATCCTGACGTCCGCCCCGGACATCGAGGTGGTCGCCGAGGCCGCGAACGGGCGGGACGCCGTGGAGCTGGCGCGCGCCCACGTGCCCGACGTGGTGCTGCTGGACATCCAGATGCCGGTCATGGACGGGCTGAGCGCGCTCGGGGAGCTGGCGCGGGCGGTGCCTTCGGTGCGCGCGCTGGTCCTGACGACCTTCGGGGAGCGGGAGAACGTGCTGCGGGCGCTGTCCGAGGGCAGCGCGGGCTTCCTGCTGAAGGACTCCGCGCCGGCCGAGCTGATCGGGGCGGTACGGGCGGCCGCGGCCGGGGACGCCTACCTCTCCCCGGCGGCGACCCGGCACGTCGTGGACCAGCTGGCCTCGGGCCGGGCGGCGGGGCGGGGCGAGGACGCGCGGCGCCGGGTCGCCGCGCTGAGCGAACGGGAGCGCGGGGTACTGGCGTTGCTGGGCGAGGGGCTATCGAACGCGGACGCGGGGCGGCGGTTGCACATGAGCGAGGCGACGGTGAAGACCTACGTCAGCCGGATCCTGGCGAAGCTGGAGTGTGAGAACCGGGTGCAGGCGGCGCTGCTCGCGCGGGACGCCGGGCTCTGACGCACCCCTTGACCCCCCTTCCCCGGCTCTGTCCCGATCGGTACGGTCATCCGCGGACGGACGTGATCCATCCGGACGTGGTCCGGACGGGCAGTGATCCGGACGAACAGTGATCCAGACGTGCGGCGGTTCAGCCGGGCACGTGATCTAGCGGGGGCGGCACACATGGCGGCGGTACCGGACCGGGGCGCGACGAAGGCGACGGCGACGGCGAAGGCGACGACCAGGGCGAACGGCAGGGCCCGGGGCGGGGCCGCGGCGAAGGCGGCGCCCGCCGAGCGGATACCCGAGGTCGCCGGATACGCGGCGCGGACGGTGGCGGCGGGCGCGGGTTCGCCGAGGGCCGAGGGCAAGGCGCTGCGGACCCGGGTGCCGCGGGCCGCGCACGCGCGCTTCGAGGCCGCGGCCGACCGGCCGGACGCGGTGCGGGCGGTGGAGGAGTCCAACGTCGGGCGGGTGCCGGAGCTGACGCCGATCCGGGTCGGGCGGATGGCCGCGAACCCCTTCGCGTTCCTGCGCGGGGCGGCCGGGCTGATGGCCCACGACCTGGCGGGGACGCCGGTGACCGGGGTGGGGGCGCAGATCTGCGGAGACGCCCACGCGGCCAATTTCGGGCTGTACGGCGATGCCCGCGGGCGGCTCGTCATCGACCTCAACGACTTCGACGAGACGGTCTTCGGACCCTGGGAGTGGGACCTCAAGCGGCTGGCGACCTCGCTGGTGCTGGCCGGACGGGTGGCGGGCGCCGACGAGGACACCTGCCGGGCGGCCGCGCTGGACACGGTCGGCGCCTACCGGCGCACGATGCGGCTGCTGGCCAAGCTCCCGGCGCTGGACGCCTGGAACGCCATCGCCGACGAGGAACTGGTCTCCCACACGGACGCCCGGGATCTGCTGGGGACGCTGGAGCGGGTGTCGGAGAAGGCCCGTAACAACACCAGCGCGCGGTTCGCCGCCAAGTCCACCGAGGTCGCCCCCGACGGCGGCCGCCGCTTCGTGGACGCGCTGCCGGTGCTGCGGCGGGTCGGCGACGGTGAGGCGGCGGCGGTCGCGGCCTCGCTGGGTCCGTACCTGCACACGCTCCAGGGGGACCGGCTGCCGCTGCTCGCCCGGTACGCGATCCACGACGTGGCCTTCCGGGTGGTGGGCACCGGCAGCGTCGGCACCCGCTCCTACGTGGTGCTGCTGCTGGACCACCGGGGCGAGCCGCTGGTGCTCCAGGTGAAGGAGGCGCGGCCCTCGGTGCTCCTGCCGCACCTGTCGGCGCTGGGCTTCGACGCCCCGCCGGAGGACCACGAGGGCCGCCGGGTGGTGGCCGGGCAGAAGCGGATGCAGGTCGTCTCCGACATCCTGCTCGGCTGGACCACGGTCGAGGGCCGGCCGTTCCAGGTCCGCCAGTTCCGCAACCGCAAGGGCAGCGTCGACCCGGCGGCGCTCGCCGTGGACCAGATCGACGACTACGGGCGGATGACCGGCGCGCTGCTGGCGCGGGCGCACGCGCACAGCGCCGACCCGCGGGTGCTGGCCGGGTACTGCGGCAAGAACGAGGAGCTGGACGAGGCGATGGCCGCCTTCGCGGTGGCCTACGCGGACCGCAGTGAGGCCGATCACGCGCATCTGGTGGCGGCGGTGCGGTCCGGGCGGGTCGCGGCCGAGTGGGGCGTCTGAGGGATGTTTCACGTGAAACACGGTCTTCGGGCGGGCCGTAGGGTGGCCGGGTGAACGAGCAGACTGCCGGGGACGCCTCGGCCCACGACGACGAGCGCCCCGGGGCGGGTGTCGCACCGGCCGACGACCGTCCCGAGGCGCGCCTGGAACGGGCCGTGCGCGCCGCCGAGCAGGCTCTGATCGAGTTCGAGATCGCGGTGGAGACCTTCCGGGTGGAGGTGGAGAACTTCTCCCGGCTGCACCACCAGAAGCTCGGCCCGATGTACTCGCGGCTCGACGAGCTCGACGCGCTGATCGCGGAGGCCAAGGCGGCCCGGACCGGCGATCCCGAGGACCTGCGCAAGGCGCAGGACGCGCGGGCACTGGTCATGCCGATGCCCGGCGTGGACGAGCTGTTCCACGACTGGCTGGACGCGGACGGCATCTCCGACGACGCCGGCGCCATGCTCACCGATCAGCCGGTGCGCCCGCCCGAGCGGGTCCGCCCGGCCGAGGAGGCCCGTCGCCTCTACCGCGAGCTGGTCCGCCAGGCGCACCCGGACCTGGCCCAGGACGACACGGAGCGGGCCCGGCGGGACGAGTTCATCGCCCGGGTGAACGCCGCGTACGGGCGGGGCGACGAGCCGCTGCTGCGCGAGCTGGCCGAGGAATGGGCGGCCGGTCCGGCGCCGAAGGAGGAGCGGCCCTCGGAGACCGAGGAGCTGTACGCCCGGCTGGAGTGGCTCGCGCGCCGCAAGGAGCTGCTGGCCGTGGTGGCCCGGGAGCTGGAGGACAGCGCGATCGGGTCGATGCTGCGGATGGCGCCGGAGGACCCGGACCGGCTGCTGGAGGAGATCGCCGAGCAGCTGCTCGGGCAGGTCTCCGAGCGCGAGGCGGAGCTGGCCGGGCTCACCGGGTGACCGGTCGGGTTCGGATAGGTTCTGAGCATCCCTGTTACGAGAGAAGGCGACAGCTATGAACTTCGGACCGCTTCCCTCGGTGGACGCCGCCGCGGTGCCCTCCGAAGGCTTTGTCCTCGACGTCCGTGAGGACGACGAATGGGCGGCCGGCCATGTCGAGGGTGCGCTGCACATCCCGATGAGCGACTTCGTGGCGCGCTTCGGCGAGCTGACCGAGGCGATGGACTCGATCGAGGGCACTCCGCGGGTCCACGTGATGTGCCGGGTCGGCGGGCGCTCCGCACAGGTCACCCAGTACCTGGTGCGTCAGGAGATCGACGCCGTCAACATCGACGGCGGGATGCAGGCCTGGGACGCCGCCGGGCGCCCGATGGTGACGGACAACGGGAACCCGGCCTTCGTCCTCTGATCCCGCTCGGGAGCCGCGGTCAGGCGAGGGGGTGGGCGGCCAGCAGGTCGCCCAGTGCCTCCTCGTGGGCCGCGGCCGGGCCGAGCTGGAGCTCCAGCTGCTTGGCCCAGGCGTGGTAGCGGTGCAGGGGGTAGTCGGTGTCGGCGCCGAAGCCGCCGTGCAGGTGCTGGGCGGTCTGGACGACCCGGCGGACCCCGTCGGACGCCCAGATCTTGGCCACCGCCACGTCGCCGGCGCTCGGCAGCGGGCCGCCCGCGCCGCCGGTCGCCCGGTCCAGCCGCCAGGCGGCCTGCCAGAGGGTGACCTCCATGGCGCGCAGGTCGATGTACCGGTCGGCGGCCTGTACCGCGACCGCCTGGAAGGTGGCGACGGGGAAGCCGAACTGCTCGCGCTTGCTCGTGTACTGGCTGGTCATGGTCAGGACGCCCTCGCCCAGCCCGAGAGCCAGGGCGCAGGTGCCGGTCGCCAGCAGCTGGCGCAGCCGCTCCCAGGCGCCGGGCGCGTCGATGAGGTGGCTCGCGGGGACCCGTACGCCGTCCAGGGTCAGCTCGGCCATCTTCTCGCCGCTGGTGGAGAACTGGTCGGCGAGGGCGAGGCCGTCGGCGGTGCGCGGGACCAGCGCGATGACCGCGTCCGCCTCGCCGGTGTGGGCCGGGACGGCGATCCAGTCGGCGCTGTGCGCCCAGGGAACGGCCGTCTGTACGCCGTCCAGGGTCCAGGTCGCGCTGTCGGCGTCCGGGCGGGCGGTGACGGCCAGTTCGGCCGGGTCGTGGCCGGAGCGGCCGTGGGCGGCGACGGTCAGGACGCTCTCGCCCCGCGCGGCTCCCGGCAGCAGGGCGGCGCGGAGCTCCGGGCCGCCGTGGGCCTGGACGGCCATGGCGGTGGCGCAGTGCTCCAGCAGCGGCACCCGGGCCAGCACCCTCGCCGCCTCCCGCAGCACCAGGCACAGGGCGATGGCGTCGAGCCCCGCCCCGCCGTGCGCGGGGTCCAGGACCAGGCCGATCAGGTCCGAGGCGGCGAGCCTGGCCCACAGCGGCCGGTCGAACTCGTCGGCCACGGCGCCCGGAGTGAGCGCGGGGCTGGGCACGCCGTCGGGCGCGACGTCCGCGAAGACGGCCTTCGCCGCCTCGACCGCGGCCTGCTGCTCCTCGGTGAAGGTGAAGTCCACTGCCTGTCCTCCCGCGCGCACCGGATGTGTTCTGTCTGACGGTGCGTCAAGATAGAACACGTTCCTGAAAAAGCACAGGAGTACAGGAGGCAGTGCCCGAGGGAGTACCGGCACGAAGCCGCCTCAGCGGTCGAAGTCGATCTCCACTTCCTCCGTCAGGGGGTGCGACTGGCAGGCCAGCACGAACCCGGCCTCCGTCTCCTCTTCCTCCAGGGCGAAGTTCCGGTCCATCCGGACCTCGCCCGTCACGAGGAACGCCCGGCAGGTGCCGCACACGCCGCCCTTGCAGGCGTACGGCGCGTCCGCGCGGTTGCGCAGCACCGCGTCCAGCAGCGACTCGCCGTCCTGGACGGGCCACGTGCCGGAGCGGCCGTCGAGCCGGGCCGTGACCCGGCTGAGCGCGGCCGCCCCGCCCGGACCGGCGGGAGCCGCCACCGCGGTGGCGGGGGCGTCCTCGACGTGGAAGATCTCCTCGTGGATCCGGGTCCGGGCGACACCGAGCGCGCCCAGCGCCCGCTCCGCGCCCTGGACCAGGCCGTACGGCCCGCACAGGAACCAGCCCGCGACCTCGCCGACCGGCAGCAGCGCGGGCAGCAGCGCCGTCAGCCGCTCCTCGTCCAGCCGCCCGGACGGCAGCCCGGCCTCCTGCTCCTCCCGGGACAGGACGGTGACCAGCTGGAACCGCTCGGGATGACGGTCCTTGAGGTCGGCGACCTCCTCCAGGAACATCGTCGAGGCCGCCGTACGGTCACTGCGCACCAGGCAGAACCGGGCGTCGGGCCGGGCGGCGAGCAGCGTCGCGGCGATCGACAGCACCGGGGTGATCCCGCTGCCGCCGACGACGGCCGCGTAGTGCGCGGCGGCCGGCGCCGCGGCCGGATCCAGCACGAAGCGGCCGGCCGGGACCATCACCTCGAGCACGTCCCCGGCGGCGATCTCCTTGTGGGCGAAGGTGGAGAACTCGCCGCCCTCCACCAGCCGCACCCCGACCCGCAGCCACTGCGGGCCCGGGACGTCGGCGGCCGGGGCGGCCGAGCAGATCGAATACGTGCGCCGGACCTCCGGGCCATCGGCCGGGCGGCGGCGCAGGGTCAGGTGCTGGCCCGGGGCGTGCCGGTACTCCTCGCGCAGCTCCGGCGGCACCCGCAGGGTGAGCGCGACCGAGTCGTCGGTGAGCCTCTCGACCTCGATCACCGTCAGCGGGTGGAACGCGCCGTGCCGGGCCGCGGTCATCTACAGCTCCTTGAAGTGGTCGAACGGCTCGCGGCAGGAGACGCAGCGCCGCAAGGCTTTGCACGCGGTGGAGGAGAAACGGCTGAGCAGCTCGGTGTCGGTGGACCCGCACTGCGGGCAGCGGACCGACAGGCTGAGGGACACCGGTCCGCCCGCCGCGTGCGGCCGGGGCGGGGCGATGCCGAACTCGGCCAGCTTGCGGCGGCCTTCGGCGCTGATGTCGTCGGTGGACCAGGCGGGGGAGAGCACGGTCCGCACGCTCACCTCGGCGATGCCGTGGCCGTGCAGGACGCGCTCGATGTCGGCGGCCATGGCCTCGATCGCCGGGCACCCGGTGTAGGTCGGGGTGAGGGTGACCTCGGCGCTCCCGTCCTCGGCCATCCGCACGCCGCGCATCACGCCCAGCTCGGCCAGGGTGAGCACGGGCAGCTCGGGGTCGGGAACGGAGCCCGCGAGCGCCGCCAGCTCCTCCTCCAGGCGGGTCGCGGTCACCACGACGCCCCCGGGTGGCTGCGGTGCAGGTGCTGCATCTCCGCGAGCATCCGCCCGAACGTCTCGGTGTGCAGGCCCTGGCGGCCGGCTCCGGCGGCCCAGGCCCCGGTGCGCGGCCCCTCGGGCAGCGCGAGGCCCGCCCGCTCCAGCACCTCGCCCAGAGCGGCCAGCCAGCGGCCCTCCAGGGCGGACCAGTCCACCTCCAGGCCGGCCACCGGCTGGAACATCTCGCCGGTGAACTTCCACAGGGCGTCCAGGGCGGTCCGCATCCTGCGCCCGCTCTCCTCGGTGCCGTCGCCGAGCCGCAGGGTCCACTGCTCGGCGTGGTCGCGGTGGTAGGCGATCTCCTTGACGGCCTTGGCCGCGAGCGGCGCGAAGGGTCCGTCCCCGGCGGCCAGCTCGGTGAAGAGCAGCTGCTGGTGGAGGGAGAAGAAGAGCTGGCGGACGATGGTGTGGGCGAAGTCGCCGTTCGGCTGCTCGACCAGCTGGAGGTTGCGGAAGGCGCGCTCCTCGCGCAGGAACGCCAGCTCGTCCTCGTCACCCGCCATGGAGAGCAGGACGCGGGCCTGGCCGAGCAGGTCGAGGGCGATGTTCGCCAGCGCGACCTCCTCCTCCAGGACGGGCGCGTGGCCCGCCCACTCGCCGAGGCGGTGGGAGAGGATCAGCGCGTCGTCGCCCAGGGCGAGGGCGGCGGCGTACACGGCGTCCGGCTGGGACGCGTCAGCCGGGGACAGGTCCGACGCTGACGTGCCGGGCCGCTGCGACGTGGTGGTCACAGGTGACGCACCCCCTCCGGGATGTCGTAGAAGGTGGGGTGGCGGTACGGCTTGTCCGCGGCCGAGGCGAAGAACGGGTCCCGCTCGTCCGGCGAGGACGCGGTCACCGCCGTCGAGGGGACCACCCAGATCGAGATGCCCTCGCCCCGCCGGGTGTAGAGATCGCGGGCATTGCGCAGCGCCATCTCCGCGTCGGGGGCGTGCAGGCTCCCCGCGTGCGTGTGCGAGAGCCCGCGGCGCGAGCGCACGAACACCTCCCACAGCGGCCAGTTCTGCGTCATACCCGTGCCTCCTCGTTCTGTGCGGTGTGCTTCGCGGCATGGGCCACGGCCGCGTCGCGGACCCACGCACCGTCCTCGTGCGCCCGGCGGCGCTGGCCTATGCGCTGTTCGTTGCAGGGGCCGTTGCCCTTGAGCACGTCCCAGAACTCCGACCAGTCGATCGCGCCGAAGTCGTGGTGCCCGCGCTCCTCGTTCCACTTCAGGTCCGGGTCGGGCAGGGTCAGGCCCAGCGACTCGGCCTGCGGGACGGCGATGTCCACGAACCGCTGGCGCAGCTCGTCATTGGTGTGCCGCTTGATCCGCCAGGCCATCGACTGGGCGGAGTGCGCCGACTCGTCGTCGGGCGGGCCGAACATCATCAGGGAGGGCCACCACCAGCGGTCGACCGCGTCCTGCGCCATGGCGTGCTGCGCCTCGGTGCCCTGCGAGAGGGCGAGCAGCAGCTCGTACCCCTGGCGCTGGTGGAAGGACTCCTCCTTGCAGATCCGGACCATGGCCCGGGCGTACGGACCGTAGGAGCAGCGGCAGATCGGCACCTGGTTGGTGATCGCCGCGCCGTCCACGAGCCAGCCGATGGCGCCGACGTCGGCCCAGGTCAGGGTGGGGTAGTTGAAGATCGAGGAGTACTTCTGCTTGCCCGCGTGGAGCTTGTCGAGCAGCTCGTCGCGGCTCGTGCCCAGGGTCTCGGCTGCGCTGTAGAGGTAGAGGCCGTGCCCGGCCTCGTCCTGCACCTTGGCCATCAGGATCGCCTTGCGGCGCAGCGAGGGCGCGCGGGTGATCCAGTTGGCCTCGGGCTGCATGCCGATGATTTCCGAATGGGCGTGCTGGGCCATCTGGCGGACCAGCGAGGCCCGGTACTCGTCGGGCATCCAGTCGCGCGGTTCGACGCGCTCCTCGGCCGCGACGGCCGCCTCGAAGGACGCCACCAGCTGCGCCGTCAGGCCTGCCGCGAGGGCCATGCCCCGCCCCGATTCCGGGGTCACTGTCACCATCACGGCCCCCTGCCGATGTCGCCTTGCCGCCCGACCGACCGATCGTTCGGTTCATTCTCTTCAATGGTGAGTCGGCGGCCCGTAGGGTGTCAACCTCTGTGGATGGCCGATGATCGGGGCGGGATGGTTTCGAACGAGCGCGAAGCCGCGGAAACGCCCGCGGCGGAGCCCTCCCGGGCGCCCGGAATCGCCGGTCTGTCCACCCCGTACCGGGTCATCGCGGCCCTGGCGCTGGGCGCCGTCGCCGTCACGGCCTGCTGGCACCTGGCGATGGTGTTCCTGCACGTGGCACCGTCCAACACGGTCAGCAAACGGCACGCGCGCACGGTGGACGACTGGATCTATCCCGAGTTCGAACAGAACTGGAAGCTCTTCGCCCCGAACCCGCTGCAGCAGAACATCGCCGTCGAGGCGCGCGCCCAGGTCCGCACCGCCGTCGGGGACCTGGTCACCACCGGGTGGCGCGACCTGTCCGCCCAGGACGCCGAGGCCATACGGCACAATCCGCTCCCCAGCCACACGCAGCAGAACGAGCTGCGCCGGGCCTGGGACTTCTTCACCGGCTCGCACGACGACGACAACAAGCCGAACGGCGACCGCGGCGCGCTCTCCGAGGCCTACCTCCAGCGGATCGCGGTCGCCCGGCTGGCCCGGGACGGGGACCGGATCCTGCGGATCCAGCTGCGCTCCGCGACGACCTCGGTCGCGGCGCCGCCGTGGAGCACGGAGAAGACCGACACCCAGACCTACTACCGGGAGCTGCCGTGGTGGACCGTGCCGAGCGTGTGAGCCCCCGCGCGGCCGCCGTGCGCGCGGCCGCGGCCCGTGGCCTGGCGCGGGTCACCGGGCAGGCGCTCGGCCCGTACCAGAGCGCCGTCGTGCGGATCGGCTTCTCCGCGACCTGGCTGCTCTTCCTGTTGCGCGAGTTCCCGAACCGGCGCGAGCTGTACGGTCCCGACGGCCCCTGGAGCTGGCAGCTGGCCGAGCGGCTGATCGGCTCGAACCACGCGTTCACCGTGCTGATGTGGTCGGATTCGACGCTGTGGTTCGAGATCGTCTACGCGCTCGCGCTCGGGTCGGCCGCGCTGCTGTTGGTCGGCTGGCGCACCCGGGCGATGTCGGTGCTGTTCATGACCGGGGTGCTGTCCCTGCAGAACCGCAGCGTGTTCATGGGCGACGGCGGGGACAACGTCATCCACCTCATGGCGCTCTACCTGGTGCTCACCCGGTGCGCGCGGGTGTGGTCGCTGGACGCGCGGCGCGCGGCCCGGACCGGGTCGGCGTCCACCGGGGCCGCCGGGCCGGTGCTGTGGGTCCTGCTGGGCCTGGTGCTGCCGTATGCCGCCCTCACGGACGGGGCCGGCGCCGGCTGGCTCGCCGCCTTCGCGACGCTGTGGGTGGTCCAGGGCCTGTGGTGGACGCTCGAGCGCCGGGGGCACCTCCCAGCGGTAGCTGGGGGAGAGCCGCGGGACGAGCGGCGCGCGACCCTGGACGTGATCGCCAACCTGGTGCACAACGCGGGGCTGCTGGTGATCATGGCGGAGGTCTGCCTGATCTACGCCACGGCGGGCTGGTACAAGATCCAGGGCTCGCGCTGGCAGGACGGCACCGCCCTGTACTACCCGCTGCGGCTGGACTACTTCACCCCCTGGCCCGGGCTGTCGGGGATGCTGGCGTCCGGCGGGACGCTGGTGATGCTGCTGACGTACGGGACGGTGGCGGTCCAGGTCGCGTTCCCCTTCACGCTGTTCAACCGGCGGATCAAGAACGCACTGCTCTGCGTGATGGTGCTGGAGCACGCCGGGATCGCGGTGCTGCTCGGGCTGCCGTTCTTCTCACTGGCGATGATCGCCGCCGACGCCGTGTTCCTGCCGACGGTGTTCCTGGTGTGGGTGGGGGCCCGGGCCCGCGCCCTGACCGGCCGCACCGCCGGACTCCCGGCCGCCGCGGCGGATCCCGAACCCTCGGCCGCGACGGAGGCGTACGCGCCCGCGCCGTAAGGTCGTCCGCATGAGCAGCGAAGACGGGGCCGGGACGGCGGAGACGGTACGGAGCTGGCGGGAGGCCGCCGGGAGCGGGGAGCTGGTGCTCCTCGACGGGTTCCACGCGCTCAAGCACGCCGTGCGCTTCGGCGCGGACATCCCCCTGGCCGTCGCCGAGGACCGCGCGGCGCTGCTGGAGCTGGCCGGCGAACTGGCCCCGGACGTACGGGCCGCCCTGGACGGGCTCGTGCGCGAGGCGCCGCTGCGCGACCTGGTCGCCCGCGTGCACCCGACCGGGGTCGCGGCCCTCGCCGTACGCCCCGGCCGGCACGCCCTGCGCGAGGCGCTCGCCCGGACGCCCCGCAGCGCGCCCGTGGTGGTCCTGGACAACCCCCGCAACCTCGGCAACGTCGGCGCCGTCGTCCGCCTCGCGGCGGGCTTCGGCGCCACCGGGGTGGTGACCCGGGGCGATCTCGACCCCTGGCACCCGCACGTGGTCCGGGCGGGCGCCGGGCTGCACTACGCCACCGCCGTGGCCCGGCTGGAGCTGGAGGAGCTGCCGCCCGGGCCGCTCTACGCGCTCGACCCGGAGGGCGAGGACATCCGCGCCCTCACCCTCCCGGACGACGCCCTGCTCGCCTTCGGCTCGGAACGCCACGGCATCTCGCCCGAGCTGCGCGCCCGGGCCGATCACCTGGTGTCCCTGCCGATGCGCCCGCAGGTCTCCAGCTACAACCTCGCCACCAGCGTGGCCATGGCCCTCTTTCACTGGGGCGGCCCGAAGGCCTGACCAGTGGGCAGCCGCTCAGGCCTGGCGGCGCACCTCCACGACCCGGAAGCGGTTGGCCACGAACGCCCCGTCGCACAGAGCGGCGTTAGCGGCCGGGTTGCCCCCGGAGCCGTGGAAATCGGAGAAGGCGGCGGTCTGGTTGACGAAGACCCCGCCGGTCAGGTTCAAGGAGAGCTGCGCGGACTCCTCCAGGCAGACCTCCTCGATCGCCCGCTCGGTGTCGGCCGAGGAGGTGTAGGCGCCGACCGTCATGGCGCCCTTCTCCCGCACCGTGCGCCGCAGCAGCTCCAGCGCGTCGGCGGTCGAGTCCACGGCCACCGCGAAGGAGACCGGCCCGAAGCACTCGGAGAGGTACGCCGCCTCCGGGTCCGCCTTGCCCGCGTCCAGCTTGACCATCACCGGCGTACGGACCACCGCGTCCGGGAACTCCGGGTTGGCGACCTCGCGCGAGGCCAGCGCGACCTCGCCGAGCCCGGCCGCCGCCTCCAGCCGCGCCTTCACGTCCGGGTTGACCAGCGCGCCCAGCAGCGCGTTGGCCCGGCCGTCGTCGCCCAGCAGGCCCTCGACCTGGCGGGCCAGGTCGGCCACGACCTCGTCGTAGGACTTGTGGCCCGCGTCCGTCGCGATGCCGTCGCGCGGGATCAGCAGGTTCTGCGGGGTGGTGCACATCTGGCCGCTGTAGAGGGAGAGCGAGAAGGCGAGGTTGCCCAGCATCCCCTTGTAGTCGTCGGTGGAGTCGAGGACGACGGTGTTGACGCCCGCCTTCTCCGTGTACACCTGCGCCTGGCGGGCGTTGGCCTCCAGCCAGTCGCCGAAGGCGGTGGAGCCGGTGTAGTCGATCAGCTTGATCTCGGGGCGGACCGCGAGGGTCTTGGCGATGCCCTCACCCGGGTTCTCGACGGTCAGCGCCACGAGGTTGGGGTCGAAGCCCGCCTCGGCGAGGACCTCGCGCGCCACCCGCACGGTGAGCGCGAGCGGCAGCACGGCGCGCGGGTGCGGCTTGACCAGCACCGGGTTGCCGGTGGCCAGGGAGGCGAACAGGCCCGGGTAGCCGTTCCAGGTGGGGAAGGTGTTGCAGCCGATGACCAGCGCGACGCCGCGCGGCACGGGGGTGAAGGTCTTGGTCAGCTCCAGCGGGTCCTTCTTGCCCTGCGGCTTGGACCAGTCCGCCAGCCCCGGGACCCGGGTCTGCTCCTCGTACGCGTAGACCACGGCCTCCAGGCCGCGGTCCTGCGCGTGCGGGCCGCCCGCCTGGAAGGCCATCATGAAGGCCTGGCCGCTGGTGTGCATGACCGCGTGCGCGAACTCGTGCGTACGGGCGCCGATCCGGGCCAGGATCTCGATGCAGACGAGGGCGCGCACCTCGGGCCCCGCGTCGCGCCAGGCACCCATGCCCGCCTTCATGGCCGGCAGCAGCACGTCCGGGTCGGCGTGCGGGTACTCGACGCCGAGCTCCGGGCCGAACGGCGAGACCTCGCCGCCCGCCCAGCCGTCGGTGCCGGGCTGATCCAGGTCGAAGCGGGTGCCGCGGACGGCCTCGAAGGCCGCGAGGCCCTCGGCCGCGGCGTTCTCGCCGTAGGCCTTGGGGTGCTCGGGATGCGGGGACCAGTAGGCACGGCTACGGATGGCCGCCAGCGCCTGGTCGAGCGTGGTCCGGTGCTTCTCGGACAGCTGGGGGACGGTGAGCGCGGCGGCCATCTGGGACCAACTCCTCGTTGAGCCGGGCGGGATCGCTCACCCGGATCGGAAGCGATCGAGCGAGCGGATCGGGCAAGGAAGGGCGGGGAAGAGCAGACTGGAGTTAGAGTAACCGAACGATCGGTCGGGACAAGAGGGCCCGGCAGACCTGTGGATAAGTCGGTGCGGGAGGATCGGGTCATGACAGCAATCGAGCGCTCCCGCACTGTGGCGGTCGTCGGTGCCGGCACCATGGGCCAGGGCATCGCACAGGTCGCCCTTCTCGCAGGTCACCCGGTGCTGCTCTACGACATCGACGAGGCGGCCGCGCGCGCGGGCCGCGCCGCGGTACAGGACCGGGTCGAGCGGATGACCGCCAAGGGGCGGCTGGATCGAGCCGACGCGGACTCCGCGATCGGCCGGATCGGGTCGGCCCACGCGCTCGCCGACCTCGCCGGGGCCGCCCTGGTGATCGAGGCCGTCGTCGAGGACGCGGGCGTCAAGCGCGCGCTCTTCGCCTCCCTCGAAGAGGTGGTTTCGCCGGACGCCCTGCTGGCGACCAACACCTCCTCCCTCTCCGTCACCGAACTCGCGGCGGGCCTCGCCCACCCCGGCCGCTTCCTCGGCCTGCACTTCTTCAACCCGGCCCCGCTGCTCCCGCTGGTGGAGGTCGTCAGCGGCTTCGCCACCGACGCGGCCGCCGCCGGGCGCGCGTACGAGACCGTCCTGGGCTGGGGCAAGACCCCGGTCCGCTGCGCGGACACCCCCGGCTTCATCGTCAACCGGATCGCCCGCCCCTTCTACGCCGAGGCCTTCGCGGTGTACGAGGAGCGCGGCGCCGACCCCGCCACCATCGACGCCGTGCTGCGCGAGAGCGGCGGCTTCCGGATGGGCCCCTTCGAACTGACCGACCTGATCGGCCAGGACGTCAACGAGGCCGTCACCCGCTCGGTGTGGGAGTCCTTCTTCCGCAGCCCCAAGTTCACGCCCTCCCTCGCCCAGCGCCGCCTCGTCCAGTCGGGCCGCCTCGGCCGCAAGTCGGGGCACGGCTGGTTCCCGTACGGCAAGGCCGAGGACGCGCGGCCGCGGCCGGAGCCGCACACCGCCGGGCCGCAGGCCTGCCCCGACGCGGTGAGCGTCGTCGGCGACCTCGGCCCCGCCGCCGAGCTGGTCGACCTCATGGAGGAGGCCGGGATCGCGGTCACCGTCACCGAGACCGGGGGCCCGTACATCCAGCTGCCCGGCGAGGGCCAGCTGGTCCTCGCCGACGGCAAGACCTCGGTCGAATTCGCCGACGTCGTCTACTTCGACCTCGCCCTCGACTACCGGGGCGCCACCCGGATCGCGCTCTCCGCCAGCGAGGACACCTCCGAGGAGACCCTCGCCGAGGCCGTCGGCCTGTTCCAGAAGCTCGGCAAGAAGGTGTCCGTCATCGGCGACGTACCGGGCATGATCGTCGCCCGTACCGTCGCGATGCTCATCGACCTCACGGCGGACGCGGTCGCGCGCGGCGCGGCCACCGCCGAGGACATCGACACCGCGATGCGGCTCGGTGTCAACTACCCGCTCGGGCCCTCGGAGTGGCACGGCAGGCTCGGCCAGGACTGGGCCTACGACCTCCTCCACCACCTCGACGAGCGCTGCCCGGGAGGCCGTTACGCGCCCTCCCTCGCCCTGTACCGGCTGGGCTACGCCGCCGACGCGCAGGACGCCGCCGACGCGGAGGACACGGCCGACGCGCAGGACGCCGCCGACGCGGAGGACGGGGCATGACCACCGCCAGGCGGGACACGTACACGCCGGAGACCCTGCTGACGGTCGCGGTGCAGGTCTTCAACGAGCGCGGGTACGACGGCACCTCCATGGAGCACCTCTCCAAGGCGGCCGGAATCTCCAAGTCCTCGATCTACCACCACGTCGCGGGCAAGGAAGAGCTCCTGCGCCGGGCCGTCAGCCGCGCCCTGGACGGGCTGTTCGCCGTCCTGGAGGAGCCGGGCGCGGTGCGCGGCCGGGCCGTGGAGCGGGTCGAGTACGTCACGCGGCGCACGGTGGAGGTGCTGGTCGCGGAGCTGCCGTACGTCACGCTGCTGCTGCGCGTGCGCGGCAACACCCGCACCGAGCGCTGGGCGCTGGAGCGGCGCCGCGAGTTCGATCACCAGGTCGCCGATCTGCTGAAGGCGGCCGCGGCCGAGGGGGACCTGCGGTCGGACGTCGACACGCGGCTCGCCACCCGGCTGCTCTTCGGCATGGTGAACTCGCTGGTCGAGTGGTACCGCCCGCACTCCGGCGGGGACGCCGACCAGCTGGCGGACGCGGTCGCCCGGATGGCCTTCGGCGGCCTGCGCACCGTCTAGGACCTTCGGCGTCCGGCCTCACGCAGCTGACCGGCTCACTCCTCCGGGATGAGGGCCGGTCCGTCGTGCTCCGCGCCCGTGTCCGGGGCCAGCAGGTCCGTCTCCTCGAACACCAGCAGGGTGCGGGTCGAGAGCACCTCGGGGATCGACTGGAGCCGGGTCAGGACCAGCTCGCGCAGGGTGCGGTTGTCAGGCGTGTGGACCAGCAGGAGCACGTCGAAATCCCCGCTGACCAGGGCGATGTGCACCGCTCCCGGCAGCTCGCGCAGCTGCTCCCGGACCGTCCGCCAGGAGTTCTGGACGATCTTGAGCGTGATGTAGGCCGAGGCGCCCTGACCGGCGCGCTCGTGGTTCACGCGGGCGGTGAAGCCCCGGATGACCCCGTCGTCGATCAGCCGGTTGATCCGCGCGTAGGCGTTCGCGCGCGACACGTGGACCTGCTCGGCCACCGACCGTATCGAGGCGCGGCCATCCGATTGGAGCAGTCGCAGGATCGAACGGTCGATCGGGTCCAGGGGGCGGGGCGGCGCCGCGGACCGGTCCGGCGACGGACCCGCGGGCTGCGCGGGCGGCGGACCCGCGGGCTGCGCCGCGGGCGCGGCCGGGCCCCCGGGGGCGGCCGGTGCGCAGCCCGCTCCGGCCATTTGTTCATCCGGCATTGCCCGATGCCTCCCTCTCCTGGACGTCCTGCACCCATCCCAGGGCCCCGGCGCCACTTTGTCCACAGCCTGGAGGTGCCTGTAGCCAAATTGCGCGGCAAACCGAACAATCGGTAGGTGAGGGGCCTCACACCCGGGGCCCGCCCTGCCCGCTTCCCACGAGGAGGTGTACTCCGCCATGACGGTCCAAGAGCTGCCCGGTGCCGGTGCGTCCCACCGTCCGACCCCGCCGCCCGCCTGGAGGCCCCGCACGGATGCCGCCCCGCTGCTCCCGGACCCCGAGCCGTACCGGGTGCTCGGCACCCCGGCGGCGGAGAAGCTCGACCCGGAGCTGATGCGCCGGTGCTACGCCGAGCTGGTGCGCGGGCGCCGTTACAACGCGCAGGCGACCGCGCTGACCCGGCAGGGCCGGCTCGCGGTGTACCCGTCGACCGTCGGCCAGGAGGCCTGCGAGATAGCGGCCGCCCTGGTCCTGGAGGACCGGGACTGGCTCTTCCCCAGCTACCGCGACACCCTCGCGGCCGTGGCCCGCGGCCTGGACCCCGTCCAGGCGCTGACGCTGCTGCGCGGCGACTGGCACACCGGCTACGACCCGCGGGAGCACCGGATAGCCCCGCTGTGCACCCCGCTCGCCACCCAGCTGCCGCACGCGGTGGGCCTGGCGCACGCGGCGCGGCTGCGCGGCGACGACGTGGTGGCGCTGGCCATGGTCGGCGACGGCGGCACCAGCGAGGGCGACTTCCACGAGGCGCTGAACTTCGCGGCCGTCTGGAAGGCCCCGGTGGTCTTCCTCGTCCAGAACAACGGCTTCGCGATCTCCGTCCCGCTCGCCAAGCAGACCGCCGCCCCGACGCTGGCCCACAAGGCAGTGGGGTACGGAATGCCGGGCCGGCTGGTCGACGGCAATGACATCGCGGCCGTGCACGAGGTGCTGTCCGAGGCCGTGGCGAGGGCCCGCGCGGGCGGCGGTCCGACCCTGGTCGAGGCCGTCACGTACCGGATCGAGGCGCACACCAACGCCGACGACGCCACCCGCTACCGCGCCGACGCCGAGGTGGAGGCCTGGAAGGCGCACGACCCGGTGGATCTGCTGGAGCGCGAGCTGACCGCCCGCGGCCTGCTGGACGCCGAGGGCATCGAGGCGGCGAAGGAGGCGGCGGAGGTCATGGCGGCCGCGCTGCGCGAGGGAATGAACGCCGACCCGGTCCTCGACCCGATGGACCTCTTCGCGCACGTCTACGCGGAGCAGACCGACCGGCTGCGGGAGCAGGCGGAGATGCTGCGCGCCGAGCTGGAAGCTGGAGCTGAAGGATGACCACGGTGGCGGCCAAGCCGGTGAAGAAGACGGCGGCGAAGCCCGCGACCATGGCGCAGGCCCTGGGCCGGGCGCTGCGCGACGCGATGGCCGAGGACCCGGCCGTGCACGTCATGGGCGAGGACGTCGGCGCCCTGGGCGGGGTCTTCCGGATCACGGACGGCCTGATGAAGGAGTTCGGCGAGGACCGCTGTACGGACACCCCGCTCGCGGAGGCCGGGATCCTGGGCGCCGCGGTGGGCATGGCGATGTACGGGCTGCGGCCGGTGGTCGAGATGCAGTTCGACGCCTTCGCCTACCCGGCGTTCGAGCAGCTCATCTCGCACGTGGCGAAGATGCGCAACCGCACGCGCGGCGCGATGCCGATGCCGATCACCATCCGGGTGCCCTACGGCGGCGGGATCGGCGGGGTCGAGCACCACAGCGACTCCTCCGAGGCCTACTACCTGGCCACCCCCGGTGTGCATGTGGTGACCCCGGCGACCGTGGAGGACGCGTACGGGCTGATGCGCGCGGCGATCGCCAGTGACGACCCGGTGATCTTCCTGGAGCCCAAGCGGCTCTACTGGTCGAAGGCCGACTGGTCGCCCGAGGCGCCCACGGAGGTTCCGGGCATCGGAAAGGCGATGGTCCGCCGGGCGGGCACGAGCGCCACCCTGATCACCTACGGGCCCTCCCTGCCGGTCTGCCTGGAGGCGGCCGAGGCGGCCCGCGAGGAGGGCTGGGACCTGGAGGTGCTGGACCTGCGCTCGCTGGTGCCCTTCGACGAGGAGACGGTGGTCGCGGCGGTGCGCCGGACCGGGCGCGCCGTGGTGGTCCACGAGGCGAACGGCTTCGGCGGCCCCGGCGCGGAGATCGCGGCCCGGATCATGGAGCGCTGCTTCCACCACCTGGAGGCGCCGGTGCTGCGGGTGACGGGATTCGACATCCCGTATCCGCCGCCGATGCTGGAGAAGCACCACCTGCCCGGCGTGGACCGGATCCTGGACACCGTGGCCCGCCTGCAGTGGGAGAACTGATGCCTCAGGTGCTGGAGTTCAAGCTGCCCGACCTCGGTGAGGGACTGACCGAGGCCGAGATCGTGCGCTGGCTGGTGGCGGTGGGCGACGTGGTCGCCGTGGACCAGCCGGTCGTCGAGGTCGAGACGGCCAAGGCGATGGTCGAGGTGCCCTGCCCGTACGGGGGCGTGGTGACCGCCCGCTTCGGCGAGGAGGGCACCGAACTGCCCGTCGGGGCACCGCTGATCACGGTGGCGGTCGGCTCGGCCACCGCGGCGCGCCCCGATCCGGCCCCCGCCGACGCGGAGAGCGCGGGCTCGGGGAACGTGCTGGTCGGGTACGGGACGGACCACTCACGGCCGGCGCGGCGACGCCGGATCCGCCCGGCGGCCGCGGCCGCGACCACGGTCGTGGGGACCCCGGCCCCCGCCGTCGCACCCGCGGCGGTGGCCGCACCCGTGGCCGCACCCGTTGCCGCACCCGTGGCCGTCGGGCCCGTCGCCGTGATCTCGCCCCTGGTGCGGAAGCTGGCCCGGGACAACGGCGTCGACCTGCGCGCCCTGAGCGGATCGGGCCCCGAGGGGCTGATCCTGCGCGCGGACGTGGAGGCGGCGCTGCGGGCACCGGAGCCGGTGGCGGCCCCGGTGGCGCCGGCGTCCGTACCCTCCCTCGCGGGGGAGCGGATCCCGCTCAAGGGCCTGCGCGGTGCGGTCGCGGAGAAGCTGTCGCGCAGCCGCCGGGAGATCCCGGACGCCACCTGCTGGGTGGACGCCGACGCGACGGAACTGATGGCGGCCCGGGCCGCGATGAACGCGGTGGGCGGACCGAAGATCTCGGTACTGGCCCTGCTGGCCCGGATCTGCACGGCGGCGCTCGCCCGCCACCCGGAGCTGAACTCCCGGGTGGACCTCGAGGCGAACGAGATCGTCCGGCTGCCCTCCGTGCACCTGGGCTTCGCGGCCCAGACGGAGCGGGGCCTGATGGTCCCCGTGGTCAAGGACGCGCAGGCGATGAACGCGGAGCGCCTGTCGGCGGAGTTCGGCCGGCTGACCGAGCTGGCCCGCGCGGGGAGGCTGGCCCCCTCGGACCTCACCGGTGGCACCTTCACGCTCAACAACTATGGCGTGTTCGGGGTGGACGGCTCGACGCCGATCATCAACCACCCGGAGGCGGCCATGCTCGGCGTCGGCCGGATCATCCCGAAGCCCTGGGTGCACGAGGGCGAGCTGGCCGTGCGCAAGGTCGTCCAGCTCTCCCTCACCTTCGACCACCGGGTGTGCGACGGCGGTACGGCGGGCGGCTTCCTGCGGTACGTCGCCGACTGCGTGGAGTCCCCTTCGGTCCTGTTGCGAGGCCTGTAGGACCGCGACCGCCGGGGCTCAGCGGGTCAGCAGGAGTTTGCCCACGTGGGCGCTGGACTCCATGACCCGGTGGGCCTCGGCGGCTTCGCGCATCGGATAGGCGGCGTGCACCACCGGGCGCACCCGCCCGTCGGCGATCAGCGGCCAGACGTGCTCGCGCACGGCCGCGACGATGGCCGCCTTCTCCTCCAGCGGACGGGCCCGCAGCGAGGTCGCGCTGACGCTCGCCCGCTTCGACAGCAGCGCGCCGAGGTTCAGTTCGGCCTTGGCGCCGCCCTGGAGTCCGATCACGGCGAGCCGGCCGCCGATCGCGAGGGCGTCCACGTTCCGGGCCAGGTACTTCGCCCCGATGATGTCCAGGATCACGTCGGCTCCGGCGCCGCCGGTCGCCCCGCGGACCTCGGTCACGAAGTCCTGCTCGCGGTAGTCGATCAGGACGTCCGCGCCCAGCTCCGCGCAGCGCGCCAGCTTCTCGGGGCCGCCCGCCGTCACCGCGACCCGGGCGCCGATCGCCTTGGCCAGCTGGATCGCCATGGTGCCGATGCCGCTGGAACCGCCGTGCACGAGCAGCGTCTCCCCGGCCCGCAGGTGCTTGCCCGGGCCCATGAACACGTTGGACCACACCGTGCACGCCACCTCGGGCAGCGCGGCCGCCGACACCAGGTCCACGCCCGCCGGGACGGGCAGCAGCTGACCCGCGGGTACGGCCACCCGCTCGGCGTAGCCGCCGCCCGAGAGCAGCGCGCACACCTCGTCGCCCACCGACCAGCCGGACACCCCCGGGCCGAGCGCGACGATCCGGCCGGAGCACTCGAGGCCGGGATAGCGGGAGGCGCCCGGCGGCGGATCGTAGAAGCCCTGTCGCTGGAGCACGTCGGCCCGGTTCACGGCGCCGGCCGCGACCTCGACGAGGACCTCGCCCTCGGCCGCCACGGGATCGGGTACATCGGCCCAGACCAGGGCCTCGGGGCCGCCGGGCTGCGGAATGGTGATCGCTTGCATGCGCCGGAGCCTACTCGGGCGCGTGCGTGCCTCCACGCCTACTCGGCGGGCCCCAGCGTCACCGGAGGCGCGGTGGGCGGCGCCGCGCGGACGATGGCGATCACCCGGTCCGTCGGCTGGAGCGGGCTCGCGTGCGGGTCGTCGTACGCGAGCAGCCGGTGGCCGCGCAGCACGCTCACCACCAGGTCCTCGGTCTCCCGGACCCGCTTGCCGACCTCGGCCTTCTTGACGGGCCGTTCGATCAGGTCCAGGCCGCTGCCCTGCTGGATCAGGTCCTCCATCACGGTGCCCGCGCTGGGGCTGAGCACCGACAGGCCCAGCAGCCGCCCGGCCGCGCTCGCGCTGGTGATGACGGCGTCCGCGCCGGACTGGCGCAGCAGCGGCGCGTTCTCCTCCTCGCGCACCGCCGCCACGATCTTTGCGCCGCGATTGAGCTGGCGGGCCGTCAGGGTGACCAGGACCGCCGTGTCATCGCGCTGGGTGGCGATGACCACCTGACGGGCCTTCTGGAGTTCGGCGCGCAGCAGGACGTCCGAGCGGGTCGCGTCGCCGACCACGCCGGTGAACCCCTCGGCGTTGGCCATGTCGATGACCTTCGCGCTGGGGTCGACGATGACCACCTGCTCCTTGGAGAGGCCGGTGGCCAGCAGCGTCTGCAGGGCCGAGCGGCCCTTGGTGCCGAAGCCGACGACGACCGTGTGCTCGCGCAAGTTCTTCCTCCAGCGGTTCAGCCGCCACTCCTCCCGGGTCCGTTCGGTGAGGACTTCGAGAGTGGTGCCGACCAGGATGATCAGGAACACCACGCGCAGGGGCGTGATCAGCAGGATGTTGACCAGGCGCGCGCCGTCGCTGTAGGGGACGATGTCGCCGTAACCGGTGGTCGAGAGGGTCACGGTCGCGTAGTAGACGGCGTCGAGGAAGTCGACCTTGCCGTTGGCGTTGTCGTGATAGCCGTCGCGGTCGACGTACACGAGGAGCACCGTCAGGCACAGCACGAACAGGGCCATCATCAGCCGCCGCGTGACCTGCCGCAGCGGCTTGGTGACCTCGCGTTTGGGGAGCTTGATCCGCCGGGAGACGAGCTTCTCGTCCGCCTGGCGCGCCATCGCGTCCTGGCCGTGAAGTTTCACGTGAAACATCCCCCCGCGGCCCAGGGCAGGTCGAGGACCTCGACGTCCTGCCCGGTGCGCACACCGCCCGGCGGTACGACGATCAGCGCGTCCGAGGCCGCGATCCCGCGCAGCATCGCCGGGCCGTTGTAGTGCAGCGGCACCGCGTGGTCGGCGGTGATCAGGACGGGGACGAGCCGGGTGTCGTACGGGTGGCCGGGTACGTCGTCGCGCACGGGCACCGTGTAGCGGTGGCGGGGCGGGCGCCCGGCGAGCGCGCGCAGCAGCGGTTCGGCGAGGGTGAGCAGGCCCGAGACGGCGGCCAGGGGGTTGCCGGGCAGGCCCACGAGGTGCCGGACGGCGCTCTGGTCGGGGGCGCGGTCGGCGAGCCGGGCCAGCAGCATGGGATGGCCGGGGCGTACGGCGACTCCGTCCACCAGCAGTTCGGCGCCCGCCCGGGCCAGCACGGGGTGGACGTGGTCGACGGGGCCGGAGGCCGTGCCGCCGGTGGTGACGACCACGTCGGCCGCGGAGCCGGTGACGGCCCGGTAGAGGGCTTCGGCGCCCTCGGGGTCGTCGCCGAGGCGGGTGGTGGCGATGACGTCGGCGCCGAGCCGGGTGAGCCAGGGACCGAGCATGGGGCTCAGGGCGTCCCGGATCAGCCCGTCGTGCGGGCGGCCCTCGGTGAGCAGCTCGTCGCCCAGCACCAGGATCTCCACCCGGGGCCGCGGCCGGGTGTGGAGCCGGTCGTACCCGGCGGCGGCGGCCAGCCCCAGGACCGCCGGGGTGACCAGGGCTCCCGCGGGCAGCAGCAGGTCCCCGGAGCGGCACTCCTGGGCGCGTGGCCGGATGTCCTGGCCGGTGACCACGGGGCGGTCGGCGTGCAGCCGGCCCGGATCGCCGACGGTGTGCGCGTGCTCGCTGCGGATCACGGCGGTGGTGTCGGCCGGGACCCGGGCGCCGGTGGCGATCCGTACGGCCTCACCGCAGGCGAGGGGGCGCGGCCGGTCGGAGCCCGCCAGGACCCCGGCACCGAGCCGCAGGGTCCAGGGGCCGGGTCCGGAGACGGCCCAGCCGTCCATGGCGGAGGTGTCGAAGGACGGCAGGTCGGTCAGCGCGTCCAGGGGGGTCACGAGGATCTCGCCGAGGGCCTCGGAGAGGGGTGCGTGGTGGGTGCGGACGGGGCTCCCGGCACCCGCTCGCGCCGCCTCCTGCCCGGCCCGCGGCCAGGCCGTGGCCCGGTGCCCGCCCCCCTCCTTGCCCGTGGGGGCCCGGCTGACCAGGGCGAGCGCCTCGTCGAGGTGCCGCTCCAGACTCCCGTGCTCCAGACTCCCGCGCGCCGCGCCACCGCCCGGGTCACCGGCCCGGGACCCCGCGGAGTCCGGGTCGGCGCCGCGGGGCCCCGGCGCGTCGGGCGTGTCCGGCCCGGCGGCCGCCGGGCC